>CAJCIF010000504.1 GCA_903970355.1 Actinomycetota bacterium | reverse complement strand
AGCCTGGATGTCGGATGGCAAGGTTAGCGGGTCGAAAGGCTTAGATACAACGCCTGCCGCGCCTAATTCTATGTAACGCTCCACCTCATGTCTCATCACTTTGGCGGTGATGAAAATGATGGGAATGGTGTTGTTTGTTTTTTGTTTGATAAGCGGTAAAGCCGTTAGTCCATCTATTTCCGGCATCATCACGTCCAGCAAAATTACATCTGGTTTGAAAGTATCCAGCACTTCAAGCGCTTTTTTTGCTGATTCTG
Organism: Actinomycetota bacterium; assembly: GCA_903970355.1. Taxonomy (GTDB): domain Bacteria; phylum Cyanobacteriota; class Vampirovibrionia; order Obscuribacterales; family Obscuribacteraceae; genus CAJCIF01. Next base: position 2,787 of record CAJCIF010000504.1, on the reverse strand, counting down.
CCAGGGCAACTTCCCAATTGCCCACTCTATCCAGACAAATTTCTCCAACTCGCCGAATGGAAGCATCATCATCAACTAAAAGAACACGTTCAATCATTTCACAACCTCAGGACCTGATCCTATGATGACTCTCAAACACAGATTTAGCGTCACCGTTGTGGTTGATTCTCAGAGGGATACGAGCTTATTGAGTTTTGATCACCCGTGCGGTGCTTGCATCACCTTTAAGGTTACTGGCTCCTTGATAGTTCGCCAATAAGTTACACTTTCTAGCGACGTTTTGCTAGGCTTTCCGTCCGTCTGAGAAAATTGCAAATTCCTGAGAGTCTTCTACTAATGTCTGGTTTCAGCTTTTCCGACCAAGTTCGAGCCCTTGGCGTTGAGGGTTTATTTTTCCATGCATGGTATGACCAATCAGCAATCTCGAGATGAGTTTGAACTGCTTTGGCAGAATGAAGTGTCAAAAGTGCATGCCGAATTGACAGCCGAAAGTATTGATAGCAATCCTATTCTGGTTGGTTTTCGAGAAATCAAAACCAGTATCGGTCGTTCACCAAAGCGTTTTGTCGCCGCCTCCGAAAATCTCCTCGCTTTACTTTTGAAGAATGGCACATTGCCGCGAATCAACTTGATTGTGGACATTTACAACCTTGTTTCGATTCAGACAGCTCTTGCAATTGGTGCACACGATCTTGCAAAGGTAAGCGGAGACATTCGTCTGGATATCACCAATGGCACAGAAGGTTTTTGGCCGCTTGGGGCCAAAGAACCAACCGGTCTAAGCGCCGGCGAGTATGCCTATATCGATGGTGGAAATGATGTTATTTGCCGCATGGAAGTTCGGCAAGTCGAGAAAACAAAAGTTACTCTCGAAAGCACAGACTGTTTTTTTGTCGTACAAGGTAATAAGCAAACGCCTCCCGAATACATTCAGAAGGGCGGCCAAGAATTGGTTTCTTTACTGAAGAAATTTTGTGGCGGCGAAGAAGAGATACTGTACAGCCCGCTGTAACTAAAAGAGGCGCTAGGCTCCCAGTACCTCACGCAGAGCAGATTCAACATCGGTTTGACGGAATTTGTAGCCGCTCCTTTCCAATTTTGCCGGTATTACCTTTTGGCCGGATATGAGCAGTTCATCTGCCATTTCACCGAACAGGGCTCGCAAGCCAAAGGACGGGATAGGAATGAGAGTAGGTCTGAAAAGTACTTTACCGAGCGCTTTAGTGAACTCGCTGTTTGTGACTGGATGCGGTGCTGTACCATTAACTGGTCCTTGCAGTTCATCGTGATTGATGCAGTGCACGATCGCTCCGCAGAGATCATCTACCGTGATCCAACTGAAATATTGTTTGCCGTTTCCGATCTGGCCTCCAGCCCCAAGTTGAAAAGGCAAGAGCATTTGTTTTAGCGCACCGCCCTTGGTGCTAAGCACAACGCCGATTCTCAAATTAACAACACGGATACCGGCATCAACGGCTGGTTTGGTCGACGCTTCCCAATCGGTGCAGAGATCAGCTAGGAAGCCGGTTCCTTTTGGAGATTTTTCGTCCAGGGTCTCATCGCCACGATCGCCGTAAAATCCAATAGCTGAGGCCGATATCAATACCTTTGGTTTGTTCGTGAGTTTGGCAATGGTTTCGCATAAAAGTCGCGTACCGAGAATGCGGCTGTTCCGCAGTTCTTTCTTTTTTGCATCGTCCCATCTGCTTGCAATACTATCTCCGGCAAGGTGAACTACACAGTCAAATCCCTCCAACATGGCTGGATCTATTGTGCCTGTTTTCGGCTCCCAATCAATCTTGGGCGTTGCTACTGCTGTTGATTTCGACTGCGGTCTCACAAGAGAAGTTATGGAGTGCCCTTGTGTCGTCAAGATTGGTATCAGATTCGAACCAATCATTCCGGTCGAACCTGAAACCAAAACTTTCATGTTTTTCTCCTTAGTGGTTCGAGCAAGATCGAAATCTTCTGCAATTATCCTATGTCGATATTGAAATAACCTTTTGAGATCGTGCACGAATACTTGATCAGCCAAAAACTTAACCGGAACATATTCGGGAATCTCAAAATTGATTGTGTCTGTCAAAAAGCAGGCATCTTCACCATCTGGTTCGAAGCGATGAATCTGATACCACGATTTGAACGGCCCTTCAATTTGATAGTCTCGAAATTGGACACCTTTTTCGTATTGATCGTGGCCTAGCTTCCAAATAAATTGCGCAGGCCCTTTGGCAATTTTTAAATTGACATTTCCACCGGCAATTCCGCCGGTGCGCTCCAAAACTTCGACATTTAGCCACGGCGGTGTCAGCCGCTCAAATGCACCAGGTGCTTCGTGCCAGGAAAAAATGGCATTGGCAGGAGCATTGAAACGACTGCGATATTTAAATGTGGTAGGCATTCCTTGACAGTTTACGCAGTGGAACGAAGGGTTTTTGCTATTGAAAACCAAATTCGTGTCGAACAATAAGTTGATCCTATTTTTTCGACGGCAAAGCTGAGAATCGGGTATTTTTAAAGAAGGACATGTATCTTCAATTGGTCTTAAGTAGGAATAGTTTCGCGGCAAGCAATGAATCAAAGATGGCAGCAACTTGTAAAAGATGGGGCAGAAGCCTTCAAAGAAAGAAGGTATGTCGATGCCGAGAATTCAATGAAGGAAGCGCTGCGGGAAGCAGAGGGTCTTGGTGATGAGCTCCTGGCAGCGGTAAGTCTCGACAACTTAGGCGAAGTTTATTTCGAGCAAAATAAATATACGGAAGCAGAACCGCTATACGAGCGATCTCT
>CAJCIF010000503.1 GCA_903970355.1 Actinomycetota bacterium | reverse complement strand
CAGACATCGACGGTGCAAATCCGGGTGCTAGAGAAATTAAAACCGCCTGTGCGCGTCATTTCTCCTGGTCGCGTCTACCGCAATGAAGAAGTGAATGCGCGCAAGTATCCGCTTTTCCATCAGGTTGAAGGTTTACTGATTGATCGCAACGTCACTCTCGGGCATCTAAAAGGAACGCTCACGGAATTTATTCGCATTCTATTCGGCAAACCGCTTCGTACTCGCTTTCGTCCCGATTTCTTTCCGTTTACAGAACCGAGCGCTGAGCTCGATAGTGAATGTCCGTTTTGTTCCGGCAATGGCTGCCGAACTTGTGGACAGCGCGGTTGGTTGGAACTACTAGGATGCGGCATGGTTGATCCTAATGTGCTGCAAGCCGTAAATATCGATCCGGAAATCTGGAGCGGCTTTGCATTTGGCATGGGCATAGAACGGCTTGCCATGCTGAAATACAACATTACTGACATTCGTAATTTTTATACAAATGACATGCGTTTTTTGGAGCAGTTTTAGATGAGATTGCCATATAAGTGGCTTGACGAATTTGTCGACCTTTCCGGCATAAGTCCTCAGGAAGTTGCCGAGCGTCTTACCATGGGTGCTTTCGAAGTAGAAGAAGTTAGAAAATTTGGTCCTGATATACAAGGCGACGTGGTGATTGGCACCATTCTTGATATCACCGCTCACCCCAATGCCGACAAGATTCGACTTACAAAAACGAGAGTAAAGGAAGGTGCAGAGCCGCTTGAAATTGTTTGTGGAGCTCAAAATATTGCAATCGGCCAAACGGTGCCCGTTGCCCTGCCCGGTTCAAAAGTTCTCAACCGTCATGACGGCACAGATCTCTTCATCAAGACCAGCACCATCCGTGGTGTAATATCAAACGGCATGCTTTGCTCCCCGCTTGAGCTTGGTCTGCCTGCGCAAGATGTAGATGGCATCCTGGTTCTGCCTGAAGGAATCTATAATCTGGGCGAGGACGCCAAAGAAGTACTGGCCCTTTATCAAGATGACATTTTCCATGTCACGCCCCGTTCGAACCGCGGTGATGCGCTGTCCATCATAGGACTAGCCCGCGAAGTAGCGGCCTTATTTCACCGCCCTCTCAAAAAACCGACATGGCAATTGCCTGAAGCAAAAAATGACGAAGGCAAATACGAAATTGAAATTGCCGATCAAAACCTCTGCGAACTTTTCACCGTTCGATATCTCTCCAATTTAGAAGTGCGTCCTTCACCACCTCACATGGCAAGGCGACTGGAAGCTGTGGGTATCCGGCCAATAAGCAATATTGTCGATATCACCAATTACGTAATGGTTGAATATGGGCAACCCTCACACGCATACGATGCTGATTGCCTCCAATCTTCCAAGTTTTTGATCGAGCGGGCCAAAGATAACGAGAAGATCAAGCTCATTGACGGCAAAGAGAGAACTTTGACCAGAGAAGTGCTTGTCATTTCTGATGGTAAGGCCAGTATCGGCTTGGGCGGCGTCATGGGAGGACTGGATAGCGAAGTCTCGGACAAAACCACAAAATTGGCTTTGGAAGCAGCCTGTTTCCAACCAGCGATCGTAAGACGCGCCAGTCGTTTGCTTGGTTTGTCGAGTGAAGCCTCTTTGCGTTTTGAGCGCGGGGTCGATCTAAATAACACAGCCAATGCCAACAATCGTGCTGCTTTCCTCATGCTCAAACATTGTGGTGGAAAAGGTGGAGCGGTGCTGGGCGCACTTTCTATTGCCGGCAAACCAGCAAAGGAGCCGACGAAAGTTGGGTTGCGCATCAATCAATTAAAGAGATTCCTCGATGTCGAACTGAGCCCGAATGAAATTGTCGAACACTTAAAACCGCTCGGTTTTGAAGCGGCAGGCGGAGTTGAGAGCACACCTGGAGCGGCCGTCCAGATTCAGTTTTTGGTGCCGAGCTTTAGACAAGGAGATGTGACAAGAGAAATCGATCTTGTTGAAGAAGTTTGCCGAATCTACGGATACGATAAGATTCCTGCTTCCATGCCGGTTACAACCGCAGCTGCCATCCCGCCCGAAAATACGCTGCGAGAATTGCGTACTGCCCTTGTTGCCCAGGGCTTCTCGGAAGCCTACGTAAGCAGCCTGGTTCCAGATGAAAAAGATACCGAAAATCAAGACGGTGGCACCCGCCTCAAATTGAACATGCAGGATGCCGACCGCCTGGTACGAGTTCTCAACCCACTTTCCAAAGACCACCAGGTGCTAAGGCAAAGCTTGTTGCCCGGCTTAATCAAGTCTGTCTCTTACAACCTGGACCGTGGCGAGAAAAATATCTGGCTCTTTGAAGTAGGGCGCGCTTACTTAAAAACAAAAGATCTCAAAGAAAGGCTCGGCGGTAATGAATCCACGGCCTGGACCGCCGGCCGTGTGGTTGATGAACCGCTTAAAGTAGCTGGTATTTTAACCGGTATGCGAGTCTTGAGCCCGTGGACCGATCAAGGCGGTACGAGCGGCGAGAGCCCACCTTCTCAAAATTTGCCGCAAGCGCCTGATTTTTACCTGGCCAAAGGTGTGGTCGAAAATATCATTTTGCATTTGGATATTAATGCGAACCGCCTGCAATTTGTCGCCGCACCAAATGCCCCCGATTGCTTTCACCCCGGACGGACTGCCCAAGTTGTCGCAATGGCGACTTCACAACAAAACGGCTCGCAGGCACCACATTTGCCACTAGGCTATGTGGGAGAGATTCATCCCAAAGTAGCTAAAGATTTGGGGCTGGATCCCCAGACGTATCTCTTCGAAATGGACGTAGATCTGCTGCGAGGCCTGCGCCAGGTTACATCATTTACACCTGTACCGACATCACCGGCGGTATCACGTGATCTCACCATCGACCTGCCTAAAGGCGTCAATCAGTCAGCCGTTTCTTCTTGCATTAAAGCTTCGGCGGGCGAGAATTTCAAATCGCTCGAATTGATAAGCACCTTCGCCCTGAGTGCTGAAACCAAGTCGCTGTCTTACAGATTGACCTTCCAGCACGCCGAGCAAACCCTCAAAAACGAAGAAACAGACGCTCAACTCACTGCCATTCGCAAGCGTCTAACCGAGGCACTGGGCGCTTCTTTCCGAGCCTAATCATTTTCAAAATTTTTTCTTGCAGAAGGAAGTGATATCACATGTGATGTTACTGGTCACTTATACACAACATTTTTGTGTCAAGTTAAAAATCCTGGCAAATCAGTACTACTCAGTTCGAACAATATCTTGATAACCCCAACCAAACTGAGGTTTGGATTCTCAGCGCTGCTTTTAATTGTTAGGTTAAAACCGCCACAAATCTCTTTACAGCGGGTAAGATAATTTTGAGGGGATTAGTGAATACTTATCAAATCGGTGAGTTACCGGGTAATCGGTAGGGCTTTGTAAGCTGGCTGGCATAATGCGCATATCGTTCTGGAAATCAGCTTGCTTGGGAATCAAGCGCAGGTCACGAATAGTGCCTTTAGCCCTGGCTTTGAATTTCCTTGTCACAAGCTTTCCCCTAGCATTTGCAGCTTCAATCT
>CAJCIF010000502.1 GCA_903970355.1 Actinomycetota bacterium | reverse complement strand
GCCTTGTCGTCATGGGTTTATAGTCTAATCGATCCAGCCGCCGCCTAGCAAATAGGTATTGGAAAGATCATAGATACCGAGCACTTGGCCCGGTGTAATTGCCGGTTGCGGCTCTTCGAAAACGACGCGAATCTTTTGATCCGGCATTGGATAAATTTCTGCTTTAGTTGCGGCACTGTTATAGCGAATTTTGGCAAAAGCTTGAAATGGTTCCGTTGGCGCTTCATCCATAATCCAGTTAGCGGCCGAAGCAGTCAGTTCGCACCTCATCAGTGCTTCCTTTGGCCCGGCGTAGACGACTCTCATATCCGGATCTAATGAAGTGACATACAGTATTTCGTTTGATGCAATGCCAAGACCTTTTCTTTGTCCGATCGTAAAGTTATGAGTACCTTTGTGTTCACCAAGCATTTGGCCTGTAATGGCATGAATTATCGGGCCCGGTGCTTCCGAAAGGAAATTAGCAAGATATTGTTGCGGCGTCGTTCCCTTCGGAATGAAGCACAAATCTTGGCTATCCGGGCGATTTGCAGAAGCCAGTTCGCTTTCTGCCGCAATGGCACGAATGTCATCCTTGACGTAATCACCAAGGGGCAAAAGTGTTGAGCGCAATTGTTCCATGGTGATACCCCAGAGAACATATGATTGATCCTTCTTAGGATCGAGTGCTCTTGCCAGTCTTGGACCAGACTCGGTTTGCACTACTCTTGCGTAATGACCGGTAGCAACATAGGAAGCATTCAATATTTTCTTGCCGTAATTGAGGAGTGCTCCCCATTTGATGACGGTATTACAGACGCTGCATGGCAAAGGCGTTTGCGCACGTGCATAAGATTGATGGAATTGGTCGATTATTTGGGTGCGGAAAAGTTCACGCAGATCAACGGCATGGTGATCTATGCCGAGTTGTTCGCAAACGCGCGCCGCATCTATCATGCCGGTGTCACAACAACGGCTACCAGACTTAATAAGCCAACCTGTCACACCAACCACATCGTAACCGGCATCACGAAGCAATAAAGCAGTGGTACTGCTGTCTACGCCGCCGCTCATGCACACAGCAACGCGCGTTTTTCCAGCCGGTATTGCCGAAACAGACCGATTGGAAGCAACAGCGCACACCGCTTCGACTTGCTTTTCATCCGGCAAGTTATCTTGCGCCGCAAGAGGCGCGCTCTTTTTTTCGGCCGTCCCGGTCATACATGCCACCGCTTGAGGCGAACAGTTCAAGACATGAGCGTTTACTCGTTTGAGCGTTTACTCCTTTGAGCGTTTCATTCTATCACGATCGTCAAGAGTCAACGCCCAACCGCTTTAACCTGGCCTGGGCATGCTTAACATTGCTGCCTTCAGGGGCCAGGCGCAGATAATTGCTGTATTCCCGAACGGCCTCGCGTGTTCTTTCTGTTTTCTCAAGCAAAATTGCGTAATTGAAATGCACCACGGGCAAATCTGTGCCGGCTTGCGAGATTGCCATCTTATAGGCTGCTTCGGCACCTTGCGTATCGCCTTTTTGCTTCAGCACCAGTCCAAGTGCGTTGTGGGCAAGCGGGAACATTTTGTTTTGCTCTGAAGCACTGCTAATTGCACTATGAAATTCCTTTTCGGCATCGGCAAGATTACCCTGGGCGCGATAGATCTGCCCCAAATTGTAAGAAGCGGTAAAACACTTGCCCCTACTCAAATCGATGGCCCGCTTGTAATAACTGACTGCCTTTTGATATTGCTTTTGAGCGGCAAGCGTAAGACCGAGATCGTTGAGTAGCACCGGATCTTCCATACCCGGCATTTTTAATAGCGTTTCAAGCTTGTGTTCGGCTTGCGACCACTGTCGTTCGGTAATGAGCTGTTGAGCGCTCGCCAAGCTTGGTTTTGGCGCCTGATCGCCTAAAGCGATCATCGTATTCTTGCCATGCAAATCAACATCGCCGCGCTTGAGCGTGTCTTGATATTGATCCAATTCGTGCTGGCCAACAGTTGAATAACCAAGACGGTCGATCAGCTGCTGCGTTTCTCGTGCATAAGATGGGTTTTTTTCGTAGCGCAAGGAGAGCATGAAAGCTTTTACGGCTTCCAATCTGTGTTTGCGCGCTGTCTCCGCAAGCCCGAGATGGAAGTATGCCGTTGCATAATCCGGTTTCAACTGCACGGCTTTAAGAGCCTGACGATAAGCGACATCGTAACTTTGGGCAGACAACGATAGTTTTGCAAATCCGTTGTATGCCGGTGCAAAATGCGGATCTTCTCGGATTGCTTCTTTATAGTGTTCGATCGCTTCTTTAAATTGGTTCTTATCCCTGAGAGCATTGGCAAGATTGGTATGGATTTCAAATTGCCGATCATTAGCCAGTGGCAAAGCTTCTCGATATAGGATGATGGCATCATCCAGATCGCCTTGCAAATAGTAGATTTCAGCAAGATTGTTCAAACTAGGACAGTAATGCGGTTCCAGGCGAAGAGCGCTTTCGAAATAGGATTTGGCATCTTTGAAATTGCCCTCTCTCAGGCATGAAACACCAAGATTGTTGAGAGCATCCGTGCAATTTGGATCGGCATGCAAAGCGAGGTTGAATTCAATGCGGGCATCTTCGTAATTGCGCTGGTCCAGATAAGCCTTGCCTGCATCCAGATGCTGGGCTACTTCCCCTGAATAGCGAGCAGCGAAAGCAGACGGCATTGCGCATGCAATTGCAGTAATCGAAACTAAAAGTAACCGGTAACCCTTGCTCACAATAAAAACCCGAAAGCACAAAGAACACAAAAGCTGAATTTGCGATATGCATATTCTACTAGGGTTTGTCCATAACCTTGAAGCATTATGAATGCCAAGATCGCTGTAAAGTTAGAGCGGGGTTTAGTTAAGCAGGCGACTACCGTTAAGGCGATATGCTACGATTAACATTTGCTCTGCGTGCTGATATGGCATTAGAGCCGGCCTCAAGCAACCCTCATTGGGAAGCTGCAAGGCCAAAATGGATTCCTCACTCGTGGGCTAATCTTCTTAGATATGCGTGACAGCGCGCTAGCAAACGCTCTTCATCAAAGTTTTGTACATTGTCCCCAGTATGCCCGTCTGCTTGCTCGTACTGCACGGGCTGCTGCTTCAGAGCTGAATATTGCCGGGCTGACTGATTCGGCAAAATCTTTGGTTTTGTCCATGCTCGGACAGGAAATAAAGCGTCCAGTTGTACTTGTTGTGCCGGATAACCATCTCGGTGCAAGATTTCAACAGGAGCTAATAAATTTAAGCAAGTATCCTGTCTACTTCTTCCCGGCTTCGGAAGTGTCGCCTTACGAACAGGTACTGAGCAGCCCGGACAACATTGCTTCTCAACTTGAAGTGCTTATGCATTTCATGGAGAAACCAAATGAACCATGCCTGGTAATTCTTCCGGCAAGGGCCATTTTGCAAAGAGTACTTGATCGCCAGACACTCACTTCGAGCACAGTTGAATTTACAACCGGGCACTCAATAGATTCAGAGGAAGTAGCCAGGCGCCTGGTGGATCTTGGTTATTCGCGCGAGAACGTCGTTACCCTGCGCGGTGAGTTTAGTATCAGGGGCGATATCATTGACATCTTTCCTTCTTACGGCTCTCCGATTCGGATGGAGTTGTTTGGAGACGAGATTGAATCTATTCGCGTCTTTAACATAGAAAATCAGCGTTCCGTAGAAGAGCGCAAGAGTACACATGTACCGCCACGCTGGTGGGTTTATCTCCCATCCGACAGCAATGTGCGTGCTCAAGTAGCAGAATCTTTGCAGGCAATTACGGATGAAACTTGCGCCAAACTTGATGACTCAAGTTCCGATACGCTTCGTTCCGTTATGGAAAGCGACTTGCAAGCTATCAGTGCCGGTCTCTTTCCGGAATCAATTGAGTACTATGCGCCTTTCTTCGATGCAAATTTTGCCACCATATTAGACTTCATTCCTGCCCAAGCTTTGATCGCTTTCGATGAGTGGGATGCTATTTCTGCTTCGATCACTTCTTATGAAGAAAAGATTGCTCATTCAATTGAAGAGGGGCTGGCTACAGGCAGACTATTGCCACTGCCGCGCTCACTGCATTTAACCAGCGCTGAAATGACAGCCAAACTGGCCGACAAACAAAAGGTTTACCTGAGCACATTGCCGATTTTCGAAGAAGCGGCAGGTTCCGTAATTAAATTCGATTGCCATCCCATTGAAAAATTCGGCAATCAGATGCAAACAGTGATCGACCGGGTTCGGCAGTGGCGCAAAGAAGGTCTCAAAGTTTTGATTTGCACCGAGCAGCCGCAGCGGGTATTGGGGCTCCTTAGAGAGTGGGATTGCCTGGCCACTTTCCTTCCTTCTCATAATGAAGTCGATGAAGTTGAAAGCAATCAAACTGTAAAACGCGAAGACATTCTTGTGACGCGACAAGGCTTCCTTACCGGGTTTCGCTTGAGCGATACCATGCTTGTCACCCTTACGGATGCCGAAATGTTTGGTTTGAAGCGCAAACCAATTGCTTATCGTCGTCCGGTTGCCGAAAAATCCTACGACCGATTTGCCTCTGTCAATGATTTGAAGATAGGCGATTATGTCGTTCATATCAAACAAGGGATCGGTCAGTTTATCGGTGTGCAGCGCAAGATCGGAAGAGCACACGT
>CAJCIF010000501.1 GCA_903970355.1 Actinomycetota bacterium | reverse complement strand
TGATTGGGAGGAATCAATTTTGCAGAACAAGACAGGCGAAGCAACGCTCGGAATAGATAGCCGAAATCTTCGGCTATGCCATCGTCTGTCACAACCAGCTTTTTAACTTCAGGCCAGAAAACTGAGACTTTCTGCCAATCTCCCTGCTGCGGAGCGGCAAACAATATATTCACGTCATTGGCTTGATCTGGACTCAACTTATGTTTTGAAGCCAATTCCAAAAATTCGCGTGCGCTCCCAACTTTTGCGCTATTGCCAGGCTCGCTTTTTGCAGTTACGCCTTTTGTTGGCACAGCTTTTGTTGTTGCGCTCTTTGCGGCTGCACCCTTTGCACTTGCACCTTTAGGGGTCGCGCTTTTTTTAACTTCGGTATTTGTTTCGGCCGGAGCGCCTCCCCAATCTCCGCTTGCCGCCTTGGCGGACATGCCTGTGTGATCGGTGTCTCGATTGTCGGTGTGGTAGTCATTTTTGGCTGGTCGTGCGAAAAGCCCAGATGAACCCTGGATTTTCGCCGGTGGTTTGACATGGTCGTAGCCCCAATCTGAACTATCACTAGCAAATGCCGATGGCGGGACAATGAGTGGCCAGAGAAGAGCCAGGCGCCAAAAAGGTTTTATGAGTCGTTTCGATATAGATAGGAACATATCTTTTCTTTTCTCACAAACCGGCGCCATTATCATTAAGCAGATGGGCACTCAACGGATATCTGCAGCCGCGCGGTTAACTCGCTGCAAAGCCCGTATATGTACCGAAGACGGGCGTGTGATTTGTCCAATATTGTGATAATATCGGCTGAGAGGCTTAGTAGGCTTGGCTTTACGCCGCAAAAGGGCAAGTGCCCGAAGCCCGCTTCTACACCTGAAACCGGAGAGCGGTGTGCTTCCGGTAGGTTTCCCGGATGGAGGTTCTAGGATGGCTAAACTTCAGCTCAGATATTTCCCTGATGAAGTTTTAAAACAAGAGGCAAAGAAAGTTACCCGGTTTGACGCCTCCATACGCAAACTCGCCCAGGATATGCTCGACACGATGTACGACAACAACGGCGTTGGATTAGCAGCACCTCAGGTCGGTGTGTCGAAAAAGCTCATGGTTATCGACGTAAGTGGCACCGATGAGCCCAACAAACCCATAGTTTTCATCAATCCTCAAATAGTTGAAAAAGAAGGGGAATTAGTTGGATTGGAAGGCTGTCTCAGCTTTCCGGAGGTATTTTTTGAAGTAAAGCGCTTCAATCGAATTGTGGTGCGCTACCAAAATCTGCAAGGCAAAGAGCAAAAGCTCGAAGCCGAAGGCGATTTACTCTGCCGTGCCGTTCAGCATGAAATAGATCACCTTGACGGTGAGCTGTTTGTAGATAAAGCTGTTTCGAAGATAGCTGCGGAAATAGAACTTTCCAAACACGGCTTCGGAGGCGATCATCCGTATGATCCTGCCGAACATACCGGTGAGCACGAACAAAGCCGTCCACCAGCAAATGCTGTATTCGGTTAACCCCTTTCGAGAAAACTAAATGCCCTTTACACGGCGTGATACCTGGACCTTTCTTTGCCATTACTTCCTTGGACTGAAGAGACGTTTTTCTTCTCAGTCAATCGAGTCGTTTATCGATAAATATCGATCAGAGGGTATGGAATTGCATCCAGTTAGATCGGCTGCTGGAAATGTGCTAACTTGTCAGCTCTGCGGTTACGCAATTGCAGAATTTGCAATCGCAGACGGATGGGTTTTTCAACTTTGCAGTGCGCATTCACTACAACAAGTTTTGAAAGACAAATCGTTCAAAGGATGGACTGCACAAGTTGCACCGGCCAAAGAAAAGAAGGATGCCGGTCCGCTCATGCAGATAAAATCGTGACTTATGGCTACCAATCATTCAGTTCCAAATAAATCGCCCGCTGATGGTCTTGAAGATCATAGCCCGGCGAAATCATTAGGAAAAAATGTTGGTGCTTTCACTGTCAATATAATGTCTTTCGGCTACAAAGAAGGCTCTCCGCCGTATGCAAACATGCTGTACGACGTAAGATTCTTGCAAAATCCGTATTGGGTTGAAGAGCTTCGTCCGCTCAATGGTCTTGAAAAACGAGTGCAGGACTACGTCTTGGGACAACCACTCGCTCAAACTTTCTCGGCTGACTGCATTCGGCTCCTGGAGCGGCTTTTACCCGAACTCGCTTTGCAGGAAATCAATCAATATTCTGTTGCGCTTGGCTGCACCGGTGGTCAGCATCGATCCGTTTCGATAGCGGAACACCTGGCGCGAGAACTGCAAAAAAAACTGCCTGACTATATTATTAAAGTAAGCCATCGCGAGCTAGGCGCTGATAATGTGACCTCTGAACCTTTTCCCGGAATTGCGAGCGAACCTATCCAGTGAAGAACTCCCTATTTAATCGGCTTCGCAGTCTAATGCTTCCAGGATTGAAGCGCTGGATTCTGCTGATTGTCTTTGGTGTACTTTTTGTTGTTTTCGGCGTACTGGAATTACTGAATGTCCACCCGGTCTTCTTAGTAATAGACCTTATCAGTGACTTCACGCACGATACCGCTAAATTTTTAGGACACCATCACAGCGGCATCATTGCCATTACTGCTGGTGGCCTTTTCCTTTGCTTTGCTGTTGCAAAAATCGCACAGTCTGTGCTTGGCGCTTATGTTCCTGAAGGCAGAGAGGCAATTCCGGATGTACTGTTCCGCAGGCATCAACTTGGCCGTGGCCCAAAGATTGTCGTCATCGGTGGTGGCACCGGATTGTCGAATCTTTTGCGTGGGTTAAAAGCGTACACGAATAATTTAACCGCTATTGTGACAGTGGGTGATGACGGTGGCAGTTCCGGCAGGCTGAGAGAAGAACTGGGCATCTTACCGCCCGGTGACATTCGCAACTGCATTACAGCCCTTGCTGATGAAGATAAACTGGTGACGGAACTTTTTAGATATCGCTTCAAAAATGGCCAGGGTTTGGAAGGACATAGCTTCGGCAATTTGTTCCTGGCGGCCATTTATGCCATTACCGGCGGCGACATGCTGGAAGCAGTCCGTGTGGCAAGCCGCGTTTTGAATAGTTGCGGGCAAGTTATTCCTTCCACATTGACGACGCTTACTTTAGTTGCCGAAATGGCGGATGGAACGGTCATTAGAGGTGAATCCAATATAGGTAAATCTGAAGGGCGGATAAAACAGCTCACTGCAGAACCAATTGCGCGTGCCACTCCGGAAGCAACAGAAAAAATTGTCGGCGCAGACATGATCATTCTTGGACCAGGCAGCCTCTATACATCTGTAATCCCCAACCTATTAATAAGTGGAATTGCTGATGCAGTTCGTCAATCATCGGCTCGCAAGTTGTATGTCTGCAATGTCATGACGCAACCCGGTGAAACCCATGGCTATACTGTGGGAGACCATATTCAAGCCCTTCTCGATCACACCGGCACTAAAACTGAATCTTCAAACAAACTCTTGCAGGCTGTTCTTGTAAACAGCACTGTCGTCAAACCACCGGCACCTAATTACGAGTCAGTTGAGTTCGATGCAGAACGGGTGCGGGAATTTGGAGTTGTTGCCATCAAACAACCCCTGGTGAGCGAAAAGTTAGCCAGCCATCATGATTCAAAGCGTCTTGCTGAAGTGGTTATGGCCTGGTACACCCACAAAGTACACGATGACGGAAACCCAGGCGGTGGGAAGGGTGCAGCCAATCCCAACTTACTGCAAAGAGCAGCGTCCCTTTTCGTTTTCTAAAGCTTGACGACGTTGTCAGGCAATAACCCTATACAACTGCGTATAATCTGATGTGCGTCGGATAAGACGCACGAGTCAACCAGGAGACTTTCATGTTGAAGATGGAACCCACAGCCGAAAATTGCCAAACATCAGTTCCTGCTGCCGAAGCAAAAGAGCAGCTTGGGCGAGCACTGGGAAGAATTGCCAGTGGCGTTTTCGTCGCTACCATGGAACGCAATGGCACCCGAGATGGAATGCTTGCCACCTGGGTTTCACAAGCTTCCTTTGAACCACCTATGATCACACTTGCTGTTCGCAATGGCCGTCCTACTCTCGCCGCATTGTCGGAAGGCAGTAATTTCGTTATGAACGTGCTGCACAAAGACAACAAAGACCTCTTCAAGAATTTCGCCAAACCCGACATGACCAGCGAAGAACGTTTCAGCGGTTTGGATGTATTGCCAAAGAACGATCATGGCCCGGTGTTTTCACAAGCAATTGCCTATTTGAATTGCGTGGTGAAGAAACACCTGGAGACCGGCGACCACACAATTGTTTCAGCCGAAGTAGTCGGCGGTGCAATCCTCAACGAACACGAACCAATGGTTCACTTGCGGAAATCCGGCTTTCAGTATTAAAAAATTCGCTTGGTGACCGGGTTAACGTCCGGACGTATTGGCGTCGGGACGGTGTTGGCGTCGGGACGGTGTTGGCGTCGGTACGTGTTGGCGCCGGTGCGTGTTGGCACCGGTGCGTGTTGGCGCCGGTGCTAACGTAGGGGCATGGCACTGCCATGCCCAATAATTTTAGCGGGCGGCTAAAGCCGCCCCTACATTAATTACGGTAACCAAATACGGTGCCCGAAATAAAAAAAGAGTAGAATATTTACTAAGTTATTTTATTTGGTCGAACATGAGAAGCGTAGTTATACGACGAGTTGCGATTCAGTGTACAGGCACAGCCTCTGTAGCTTTTAGTGCTGGTACCGTCAAATATTCAAGTAGTCTGGTCTACATTTAGACCGGCTGCACTTCTCAATCAATAGGGTTTTCGCCGGTCGTGTGCTTTCACGCCGGGCGTTGTTTCAAGCAATCGCATTTAGTGGCACGGAAGCACGTGTGCCGTAGCTTTTGCAGGAGACAACATCATGATCATCAGACTTTTTCAGCCACCAACCAAAAACTGGCTTTTAATTGCCGAACAGCTTGACGATCCCTCAACCTGGGATCGCTTCGTGCCTTGTCATACAACAGATTCGCAGAGATGGCAGTTTGAGTGCAAGGTTAAGGAAGCAGCAGGCGAATTGACAATAAAGCCCTGTAAGGATTTGATGGCTCGCGGCACAAGCGTATTTGAGTATGATTGGCAAATAGAAGAAGATGACATCCTCAGTCATGCTATAAAGGTGGCAGAGACGCTCGGATTTGAGTTGTTGATGGGCGATGTAAGGCGGGTGAGTTAACTATGAAAAACAATCACCTGAAACTTGCATCTACAACGGCATCAAGTTTCACACCTGACCAACTGATCCTGGTTGTCGACCATTACAAAGTGGGACAACGAATCGCACTCATGCAATTGCAGACGTTCGGCCTCTCTGCGCATGTAGTGATAAGCTGCCGAGAGGCTATTCGAGCTTTGAAAAAACACCACTATGCCCTGGTGTTAATCGGTTGCGGCATGCCTATTTGTTCAGGGTCAGCTTGTACTCGTTTTGTTCGCAAAGAAGACATGAGACTAAACCTGCACACAACTGTAGTGGGTGTAACAGCGCATGCTTCTGGCGGGGACAAAGAGCGATGCCTTGCACTTGGAATGGACGATCTTTTGGCCAAACCAATAACCTTAGGCGACATGCATCAGATGCTCAGCAGACATCTAAAGATAGCGTAAGGACGTAAATTCGCCCCTACATTTGCTGCCATTTACGCCCGGCGTGTTACAGGCAAGAACTCTTCGAGATCAGCGCGCATAGCGGATTCCGGATTAGTGCGGCCGTCGTATTCTTCTATTTCTATGTAGCGAGAAATGCCCAATTCGTTCTGCAATACATTGACGGATTGCTTCAACATTTTGCTCAATTCGCTCGGCAATAATCTGGCAATCACAACGGGAGTTTTTTCGTTCGCTTTGATCTTTCTGATTTGTGTCACCAAATTCAGTGCACGTGAATCATCAAAATGCACACCACAGATAATCAGATCAACATGATTGTTCTCAAGCAAAGAAAGCGCTTGCTTTGAAGTCTCTGCAACAAGAATGTCATAACCAGACAAAATCGCGCGCCAGCGTTCGACGGCACTGGGAGCTTCAGCGACTAAAATGCGGGCGTTTTTAGAATCCATTGACAACCGATGCATGTCTCTACAGTTCACTATAAAAGCATGCGGTCGGAAAAGTTACAACCAAAAAAGTCGTATATACCCGACTATTTATCGCTTGTAGGCTACAGAGCGTCCCCCAAAAACATCTGTCAGCAAGCCTGTAGGAGCCCGCCTATTCAGCGGCCTCGCTAATTTAAAAATGTGATACAAAACGCCTGACTACTTGATGCCGTCATCCCAGTAATTCGCTGGCTTAACTGGCCTGCTGCTGTTGTTGTACTTATCGTTGTACACATCGCCAGACGGTGTGTGATAAGTAGTAGCCTCGTTAGCCGGCAGATATTTGTCGTGGTATTCGGCGTGTGAATCTTTGCCGTGGGGATCATCCCCATGCGGATCTACATCGCCATACTTTTGGGCTAGAACTGAAGTGGGATTTGTCGCAGCCATATTCAGTGCGTCTATTGGATGCGAAATTGTTGCAGGAATGTGGTGTGTATAAA
>CAJCIF010000500.1 GCA_903970355.1 Actinomycetota bacterium | reverse complement strand
AAGACGCTTGCATGGTAACCGATGTTCTATTGTCACTCGGGTTCGCAGATGCAGGACCGAGATCGAAATTATTCAGTCCTAAACCACTCATCATTTTTTGCGCATTCGCCGCATTGATGTCCGTGCCTTCATTCCATGCTGTCTGATCATTTCTGCCGATCACGGCGAAGTGGTTGTCTGGCTGGGCAGCCGGAAGAGGAGGACTTTTATCTGAGGGCGTGAGAGATTCCAAAACCATGATTCGATGCTGGTTCCAAAACGATTTTAGAGTAGTAAAAGGTGGGACGACTTGTATCTAAGTATTTTGCCTTCCCAAATGGGCAAACCTCGGGTAACTCTGTGTCACCCTTGTGTCACAGCAATTTTTTTTGAATTCAAAGAAACATCGGCGTTAAAAGGTGCCAGGGCACCATGATCTAACTATCGTCCTGATGTGCATCAGCCCATATTCGGTAGGCTTTCCGGAACTGGTTGTTCGGTGCAAACTGTTTGGAATGTTTGTCGTACAGATAGTTCTCAATTTCTAAGATTGTAAATCTTGTCGTTTCATCGTCCAGGAAATGCTCACCTCGTTGAGCAGTTAGCCCGGCGATATCTCGATCCGCAAGATGTTTGAGATCGTAGTCACTTATGCGTCCCGTCTCCAATCTTATGCGCAATGACTCAAGAGCTTCTGCGTAATTCGCACTTTTATCATTCAATGACTGCATAAATTCATTACTCATTTCAGGAAGATTTTGATCTACCGGTCTTACACTCCTGAAAAGATCCTTTGGCGAAATCTGGTGAGCATCATTATCCCAGCCATTGTGATAAGTAATGGAACCAGTGTTTGAATCGTATCCTTCAAGACCGATCCAGTGCAAATAGTTACCGTACGGATCGGGCGGTCCATTAGCATAACCGTGGGCTTGCGTCCAGAATGGTTGATTACGAGCATCCAGCAAGACGACGGCTAGTGCGTTTTTTGCTGCGAGATCCGCTACAGTTTGTTGCATCTGTTCAGGAGAATTGACGAACTTTAAATTTTCTGAGCTTTCGCCGTCACCGCTCAGAATCAGAGTGAGATCATTCCGCCCGGTAATCGCGCGATATGCGGCGAGCATCAGGTCCGGAGGCGTTCCGTCGAAATTAATTTTATGCCCTTCCGGGTCTACATAGAATGCTCCATTTCCATCCGTTATTTTTCCATATCGCAAATGGAATGATCCCTCATCCCCCGATGCTTTGAGTCCGGCATTCAACGCTACTGATTGGAATATTTGACTGGCATAGTTTTGACTCTGCTCATCTGGATGCATCGATTCGTAAGTTGGCTTGATATCGGCTCGCACGGAAGCACCAAACGTTGTAATGAATTTACCTGTAACTGCTGCCTGAGTTACAAGATTCGCTGCCGCTCCGGGGTGATTTCGGTACAGCAACAATTCCAATCCGATCGGACCACAACTTGATGTGGAATGCCCAATAAGGGCCTTGTTAGGGTTTGCAGCTTCCTCCATGATTTGCATTGCAAGGAGATGCATATTGGCGACGCTTGTCGCACCTGTCGGTGCTGCAAGCAGTCTCTCTGAAGCCTGGTAAGTGGTTTGAATTTCCTCATTGGACAAATGGTCCTTCGGAGCTCTTTGCTCAAACTGTTCCATATGTGTTTTGAATGCAGATGCTTGATCTGGGCTGAGATTCGTGTCTGCTGCTTGTGTCAACGAGTCTCGAGTTTGGTCCAACGTACGTGTTTGAGGCCGCAAATTATCCACAGGTGGCGAAGAAGGACCGTTCGTCTCTAAGCGAAACTGATTCAGACCCAAACCACCCAGCAATTGCTGAGCATGATCTGTATTGATAGCTGTACCTTGATTCCATGCAGCTTGATCGTTCCCACCGACTGAAGCGGACTGGTTTTCTATTTGAGTACCAGGTGGTGGAGAAGCTTTGTCTGAGGGCGTGTGGGAATCCAAAACCATAATGTACATATTGTGTATCTAAAAACTGGCAAACTCGGGTCCAGCATTAGAATTACGGTTCCTGCGCTTGGCAGATTCACTGATTTTGTATTCTAGGCAACTGAAAGCTGAGTAAGCAGGCCAGAAGCATGCAAGCGGCACCCAACCAATACGGACTGGCGGCACCCATTGCATCAAATAGATAACCGCCGGCAGGAGGTCCGAGAATGCGGCCAAGCGTAGACATTGATTGACCGATGCCCATAACACCACCGGTTTCTTCTTTTGGTGCCAGTTTGGAAAGCAAACTGCTGTTAGCAGGGTTGTTAATACCGGATCCGGTGGCAAGCAAAAGAAGACCAACACACATAACAATAAAACTGTGAGTGATTGGTGTAAGTAACAATCCAACTGCAATCAATGCGGTGCCTGCACTTATGAGGGGAGCATCAGCATATTTTTTGGCTAACGGTCGAATCAAACCGCCTTGAACAACTACCATCACTAAACCAAGGGCAACGAAGAGGTAACTGTTTTGCACCATGGTGAAGTTGTAGTACTGAGTGGTGAGCAATACCAACGTCGTTTCCATATTGGCAAATGCGAAAGTCGATACGAAGATAATCAGTAATGGCAGCGCATACTTTTTATTAGCGATTGTGCCGAAGTAAAAACCTGCACCACGAGCAAACGGATCGCGCGCTTTTTCTTTGCGGCTTTCCGGCTCCTTAACAATGATGGCAGTGAATATCAAATCAACAACGCTGAAGAAGGCTGCCAGAAATCCTAAATAGTTGGGATGGGCTCCGAAATACATCGCAGTGCCACCAATAGCAGGTCCAAGCACAAAGCCCAATCC
>CAJCIF010000499.1 GCA_903970355.1 Actinomycetota bacterium | reverse complement strand
TGCTGCGGTAGTATTACTCGCGGTATACCTCACAGTCCAAATGCACTAAACGGAATTAGCCGATGAAAAGCTGGAAGGTGTCTTTCTTGACGGCATTGCTGTCGTGCTCTTTGCTTGTCTTTTTCGAGAAGCCATGTCATTCGGATACTTTGTATGGGGGAGTGCAACATTCAGAGGCAGTTGCTCCGGTTCCATCTGGTCTAATGCCGGGAAATGCAGTCGTTAATCAGAAGCTGACCCCAAACAATAATTGGATTCAAATTCCCGATTGGATGGCTGGCACATGGCAATTTAAACAGGAAACGGTCACCTCACTCACTTCTTTATTGGGCCAGAAATTTCCGAAACCACCTTTCAAAATCCACAACGAGTTCACCAAAAAATTTGGATACCAAAAAGATAAAAACGGCGGGATCTGGGATTACCTCAAGGTTCCGTTCAGCTACACCACTACTGTGGATGACGGATTGAAGGCCTATTTCGTAGACAATGAATTGGAGGTGCTTGAAACCACAAGCAATTCCACCATTCGCAGGCTGTTTGGAATGGACAGCATCTATAACCCGGTAGATCAAGTCATAACGATCACCCAACAGAAAGAATGTCTCAATAAACTTACTCCAATGGGAGACAATTTGATTCGCATCGACAGCTCAACCAAAATTTTTGATATGAACGGAAAACCGGAAGTACTTAAGCAATCAAATGTAATTGGCAGCTTGCTTAAGCCTTACGAACAAGTAGATGAAGAAGGCGGTCAAAATCTCAAAGAAATGTTTGTTGAGTACCTGCAATCGCATGGCAAAGCCGATCTCGTTCCGATGTAGATATCCTAACAAATCAAGACGCACGCAAATTCCATGCGGGCGATCCATCCAGGATCAAAAACAACAAATCATAGGAACCAGGATGGTGCCAGAGTCTATTGCTTCTGCGCCGCAATATTTCAGCATCCTCGGAGCGCCCCAACCTCTCCAAACCACCAGCATATTTACCAAGCACTCTGGAAACCATCGATTTGTCCGGAATAGCGCGCTTGTACAAATTGGCGAGCAGACGTCGTAAGGTAGCCATTCCGGCTCCCAGTTCGCCGGCTCTGGCTAATGTATCTGCTTCCAGTTCCAACGAATAAATTTCATTTGCCACGTCTGATTTCGATTGCCAGCGCGCTATGTTTACTTGCTCACTCACCTGTTTCATGATTTCGTAGTATTCGCTCATCACTGCATTGAGTTCGGAATTCTTATCACCAAACACTGTGCGCAAAACAAGCATGGCGCGGTCGGCAATGATCTCTGCTTCCTGGTATCTACCTTGTTCAATATAGGGATTGAGTAGAGCTGTTAGCCCGAAATATTGTGCAAATGTGCGGGCTGGTTGCACGTGGCAGAAGGAATCAACCGCGCATTTTGTCATGGACACCAGTCCTTCATAACGACCTTCTTCCAGATCAACCCATATCAGCTTCATGAATATTTCAAGACAGAGTTCGTGTCCATAACCGAAGAGGGCTACTCGAAATGAGAGAACTTTCTCAAACACATTTCTGGCGCGAGCCAGGTCGCCTTCCAAACGCAATATTTCTCCAAGCAAGGCGAGATCTTCATTGACGTTCTGGCTCTCAAAACCCCAATAAGCATGATCAAGTTCCCAGGCTTCTACAGCACATTTTTTCGATTCAGCCACTTTGCCGTTTGCTAGATAAGTCTTTGCAATGGCCCGCAGAGTTTCAGCAAGCGCGCTTGGATCCTTAGCTTGTCTGGCAATTGCCAGGGCTCGGAAGTAATCCGAGAGAGCATTTTCATGCAAGCCGCGATAGAAGGCCATATTGCCAGCTTCGTGAAAATGTTCCCACGTTTGATTAGCGGTCATGAACTATACCTCGACCAGCAGCGGACATCATCCGCAGAGGGGACCAGTTGGTGAGATGGTTTGCGGTGACTAGATATTTGGTTTTTTACAGTACTTTTATCTTATTATGATCCAGCTTAAAAATGAATACGAAGATCGGTTATAGCAATAGTGCGTATGAAATCGCTAAAAAGCGCTTCATTGAGCGCTTCAGATGGCACAGATTTGAGATAATCATGCAATGCCATTTGATTGCGATTATTTGATGAACCGGTTCAAGGAACTCGGTCTCACTACTACCACGGTGGAACATCCTCCTCTTCGAACCGTTGAAGAAGCGCAGAGATTGCGAGGTGACCTCCCTGGTGGACATGTCAAAAACTTGTTTCTCAAGGACAAGCAGAAGCGTTATTGGCTGGTTGTTGTTGAAGAAGATGCCTCTGTGGACTTGAAAGCCCTCGCTTCCCAATTGGAAGCAGTGAAGTTTTCCTTTGCTTCAGCAGAGGAGCTGAATCAAATCTTGGGTATTATTCCTGGCGCTGTTTCTCCTCTTGCAGCCATCAACGATGTTGAAGGCAAGGTTACTGTAGTCTTAGATAAACGATTGGCTGCTGTCTCACCCTTGAATTTCCATCCTTTAAGAAACGACCGCACCACCGCTATAAGCGTTGAAGATTTCCTCACCTTCTTGAAGGCGATCGATCACCCACCGCTCCTGGCCTCAATTCCAGCCAGAGAAGAAGTCAAAGTCGGCTGATAAACAGTTCCTTAGTGATAGCCGGAATAAGTTGCTCCTTGGAAAAACAAATCGAAGCAATGTGTCCGCGCCGATTGAAATGGTCTGTCCGATTGTACGTAATCGGCGCTCCATCGAGATCGCACAAGAACCCGCCTAGCAGCTCTAATATCACTTGGGCTGCCGAAGTATCCCACTCTTTTGCATAATCGTAATTCAAACAGACTACATTGAGTTCTCCCATGATCAGTGATACAAAAGAATAAACTGCTGCACCACCCTCGATACTATATACAGGTAACTTTAATGACTTACCTAAAGCTTCATAGTAGTCGGGCAACTTTTCGTTTGGATCCATAGTCCTAACAGGTCCACGCACGGAAGTGGCATCATAGGCTGGTATTGGAGCATTCTTTCCAGACATAAGAATTGTCACACTGGCATCGCTCTTATTTCCAATTACCATTGTATCTGCTATGGGCAGGTACAAAATTCCGCCTACAGGATCGTAATTTTCCTTCTCAGTGCGCTGCAAAAGCGTAGCCGAAACGCCGCAGTATTGGGTAAGACCATGAATCAATTCGTCCGTTCCGTCAACCGGATCAATTTGCCAGAAATACTCATCCGTACATGGTGTCCTGGGTAGATCTTCTTCGCTATATGATTGCGGCAATACCGCACGCGTGTGTTCGAACAACTCTGCGCTTATCGCTATATCAAGAGCCGTTACATTTTCTGCGTATGCGCCTTCCATTTTTGTCTGAATCGATTTGGACGGAATTCCGACAGGGAGAGGATGGCGAGCGCATACCTCTACAATTTTTGTTTGAATGCGCTTGATTTCTGCCGTGACATCAAGGTTGTTTTGACTCATCTCAAATCATTTACAGGTATACTTCCAGACTATTGTACGTACTTGGAATGCGAATTGTGACTCCAATTGGGCTGGCACTTATACCCCCTCAAGAAGAACAAGAGCTCATTCGAAATTTTGTTGCCTCGCTAGAATTGTCGGGTTGCAATTTCGGATTTGCATTACACTCACACGCCAGTTCATATCCGCATTTGAGTATTATGCAAGGCACGTTTGAGAATGAGTCCGAAGCAATTGAAAAAATTGCACAACTGGATTTGACTACAGTGCCTTCGCTTTTAACCGTAAGCTATCTGAGTGTTTGGGCGATGAAAATACTCTTCCTCAATTTCGTTCTTCCTGAATCGCTCTTAAAGCTCCATACCAATGCCTTCAATGCCTGGCATCCGATTATGTCTAACAGCTCCGCTGATCCGCAGGACTTTCACGGTATTACTTCAGGACAAAGAGAAAGCATAAAAACAACAGGTTATCCTTTTTCTCGTAACGAATATATTCCGCACATTACGCTTGCCCATTTTGCAGCGCCACCACTTTCCGATGCAATGTTGTCAAAAGCAAACAATGTGCTCTGGGATTCACTGCCGACAATGATTAGCTTTGAAAGGCTTGTAGCCTTCAAAGTAGAACCACTTGGCTTATGCCGCGAAATTCTGCAAGAGTTCGCAACGGGATAGTTACCGGGGAGTGGGCCTGGTATCCAATGGTGTAGGTACTTACGATCTGCGTTGAATCGCGGGCGGCTAAAGCCGCCCCTACATTCGCGGCGCGGCGAGCACGATGCGACGAGGTGCGGTGCGAGTGGCATGATGCCGCCCCGTAAATTCGCGAGGTGAAGAGTTATAATCTTGTTCGCGAGTGAAGGAGAAAATAACAATGGTAGAAATTGACGTAGTCTATAGGGGCAAGCTTCGTTGTGATGCAGTGCACGAGCCTTCCGGTACAAGACTGATCACAGATGCGCCTAAAGACAATATGGGTGAGGGTACATCGTTCTCGCCTACAGACCTTCTTGCGACTGCGTTGGGCACTTGCATGATGACCATCATGGGTATTGTAGCGCTAAGAGAACCTCTGGATTTGTCCGGCAGTACAGTACATGTCGTGAAAGAAATGAGCACTTCTCCGCCACGACGTATCGCCAAACTTACTGTTGAGTTCAATATTCCAGTGCCAACTACAGAAGTGCAACGAACGAAATTAGAAAATGCAGCAATGACATGCCCTGTGCACAAGAGCCTGCACCCGGACGTACAAGTGGATGTCAAATTCAATTGGTCTGAACTAGTGCCCGCCTAAGATCGACCAGCATCTTTGACATACAGTTTTCGTTTTTCTCTTGCCTTATCCCAGGAACCAGAGAGGTTATCTCTTTGGTATTCAATTCCTGTTCTTTCAAAGTTATTGGTTTTCACCGAAGCACCAAGCAAAGAATCCGTCCACGGAATTGGATTCCCGTCGATATCCGGATAGAGCAGACCTAGCCCAACAGCAGCTAAGCGCTTATTTGCGACGTAGCGAACATAGCGCTTCAACTCGGCAGCAGTCACATTGGGTAAATCGCCTAGCTCGAATGCCAGATCAATGAAATGATCTTCCAATTCCACCGCTCTTCTGCCGGCACCATTTATCAACTCAATTAATTCCGGAGTCATATCGGATTCATTTTCAGCAGCAACAGTAGTGAATAAACGAGTCATTCCTTTGCAGTGCAGGTCTTCGTCTCGGGCGATGTACTGAGTTAAATCACAAAGCCCGCGCATCAAACCACGCAGGTCAAACGACAAGATAAGAACGAAGGCGCTAAACAGTTGTAAACCTTCTCCGAACACTGAATTGATCGCGATGTCCAGGAGTGTCTTTTGAACATCTGTGAGATCTTCACTGCGTTCTTCAGTGACAAAACAATGCTTCTCGTACATCTCAGGCACATTCAAAAATGTTGAGTAGGCAGTCTCTGGAAAGCCCAGTTGGTCAAGGGTGTAAGCGTATGATTCGGTGTGTATTGCTTCCATTGCAGCAAAAGCAAGCAACATCATCCGCACTTCCGGAAGCGGAAAAACCGGCAGAAACTTTTCTGTGTAATTGGAAGCTACATCAGTATCAGCATTGGCAAGGTAGAGTTGTACTTGAGTGAGCAAATTTCTTTCTGGCTCAGTTAAGCTAAGCCAATCGCGCAAATCTTTTTCAAGTGATACATCAACAGGCAACCAATGCTGTCTGGATGCAAGTTGATAAAACTCAAACGCCCATGGATAGGAGAATGGCTTAAATGCCGCTCTTGAGGTTTTCAAAATCATATTTTTTAACCCTCACAGGCAACACAATCTGTGTCAAACGAAACGGCAGAGCCATTCAACTCGGATTTAGTTCTATAGTAGTACAGACTCTTCAAACCTTGACTCCAGGCGCTAAAATGCACTTCGTCAACGTATGATCTGTCGACTCGTGCTGGAAAGAACAAATTGACAGATTGCGATTGACATATGTAGGGCTGCCGATCTGCAGCAAGCTTAATGACAGCTTTTTGATTGATTTCATAAGCAGTTTTGAAAACATTCTTTTCCCAATCTGTGAGCCGGTCTAGTTGCTGAACTGACCCCTCATTCGTGAGTACTGAATGCCAGGCATTTTCAAGATTATCGGAAAAGCGTTCTTGCAAAAGTTTGTCGAGGTATTTGTTTTTCACAGGAAACGCGCCTGAGATGGTCTTGTGCAAGAAATAATTGCTGTCCCAGGGTTCAATACTTGGTGAGGTATCGGCAATGATCGATGTGGTGGCATTAGGAGCAATCGCTATAACATGGGCCATGCGATCTTTCTTCAACCCCTTTGCTGGTCCCCTTTCTTGAGCCAGTTTATGCTTAGCTTGCATAGCATTTGAGTGAATGAAC
>CAJCIF010000498.1 GCA_903970355.1 Actinomycetota bacterium | reverse complement strand
CCAGCACAGCAATACTTGCTGGCGCACCGGGCTCGTTTTTGTCAGCGATAAGACCATTGGCAGGGTTCCACTCGTGCCGGAAATAATCGAAAGTTCTGCACTTAAGATGCTCAAACATTTCTTCATCGCTGAAAGATGAGGACAAGGGCTGAGGTTCTTCAGATGTTGTTGAGACTTTCAATGTTAGAAACCGATGCCCTTGGTAGACCCTGTAATAAGAGCCGTCTTATTGATTAGATCTAGATTCATATTTTGGGCAGCCTCCGTTAGTATTGTTGTCGCACCTTGGCATGGAATTGGCGAACTGACTCATCTAGGATTGACTGTGCCAGCGCACCGGAAGTCTCCGCAGTCATGACGTCATAGTTGTCGCGTGGAAGCCTATCAGTGCAGGTCATGTGAGCAATTGTCGCAGCTGGCACGGTTCGGTCAATCTCCAGTTCACTTTCACGTAAAACGTATTGTGTCTTAACCAGTCCAAGTTGATTGGCTTGAATATCAAAGTGATTCATTGCAACTGTCCTTCAACGCTGCTTTACCGAGCAGCAAGTTCGCATATAAATTCGTGGAGAGTTCGTGGTTCACGATCCAGAATACTTCGGAGCACTAGGCTATTACCGCCTGAGAAACCATGCTCGTCATACTCCTGAAACATTGCCTTCATGCCATTACGTGTGAGTTTGAATTTTACCTTGCGCGATTCTTTCAGCGATATCTTGCACGCTTGACGACTTTAGAAAGTTGAGCCAAACCCTCCTGAAATAGCTTGCCTAATGGGATCACCGTGTGAATTGGCGAATTATTCTGCTGCATTCTTGGCGAAATCCATGGCAATATTGGCGAAATAAATGGCAAGCCAAGCAAAACATGAATGGCGCTGCGTTTCAACTTGAACGGTTGATCTGACGGAATAGACAAGTCCAAGTCCCCGAAAATTGCTTTTACGAAACCAATCCCGACTCAAATGGCTTCAATACTCACTGTTCACCACATACGAACTTCGAATATATTGCCAAATAATTCGCCAATGTTTGCCAAATAATGCGCCAAAAAGTCGGCAATTTATTTCGCCAATTCACAGCATGACGTTATCGATGGAAAGAACAAACTGAAAACCTTCGGTAACTCCTTTGATGGTTTTCTTCTTTTGATGAAATGGTTGGGCGATCAAAACGCAACTTCTGTTCATGTTTGCATGGAAGGTACAGGACGTTTATGGGAGCCTCTGGCGGAGTTTCTCACGTAGAGGGTTCGTTGGGTTTGGAGTCCGCACGGGCGTGTGTTGCTTACGCACCACTACGCGCGCTCCGCGCGTTCGGTCGTATGAAACATCGCCAAGCGCGCATTCAGTCGTGATAATCGACTGTTATGCCCAGGCATCCCCACGCCTCGGTTCTCCTTAGAACTACTATCGAACTGGAACCGGGCCCCAATCAAGACCCCAGGATTTAGAGGAGTAGATTTTTTCGTACGTCGACTGATTCATAGCGCTTCCTCCACTGGCGGAGAACACTTTATCGCGAGAAGATTCATCAGCATGGAAGCTTTTGAAAGGCACGAGTATTTGAGCCACTGGTTTGTCTTCAGCATACCAAGTGATGATGAAGCAATACTTTGGTTGTGCCGAAAGCCATTCGGCCATATTTTTTGGGGGCTCATTTACAGTTATTTTGTAATGGAGAACTCCTTTCTCCCAACTCGTCTTTACTCCGGCTGTAGCATCAGCAAGTTGATGGATGTGTGGTGTAACGCTATGGTCTCGCCCTTGGTTGAGTGAAGTCAAATGCTGTTCGGGAGTTTCAGGTTTAGAAGGGTTCAATGCAGCCCAACCCAGAAATATGCCGACTAGCAGAACGACAACCCCGAAAATCGCAGCCATAACTTGGAACTGCCGGAATGTGCTTTTCACGGAAACTATATGCATTTTCACTGGCCACATCGTTGCGTATAATCGAGCCTAACACGCCAGTTGAACTAAAATGTTATAGAGCCGTTAATGCATTTGTAAAAGTGCGCCTAGTTAACGGCGCGCAATTTATTGGACCAGCAGAAACAATGGAAACATAACAGATATTCTCGGTCACTCCAATTTCTCATGCCGGAAAAATTATGGAGCCTTCTTTGTCCCATCCGCCCACAACCAAGTATTCCAGATTATCCGCGATGCGAACCAGATCGGCTTCAATCAATTCCCCAGCAGGTTCAACAGCACTTAAGAATCTGATTTTTCCGATGATCACCGTGAGCCTGTTCAAATTTATCGCGAATTCAAGCGTGCAAGAAAAAGAACAAAAAACCTTGCAAAATAATTTCAAAATTCACACCGCGCCAGGAAACATCTGGATTGGGAACCAACTACGGATCTCAGTACAGGTATTGAACGCTCATGGCGGTGGATAGAGAATTTGGATCTGGCAAATCGCGATCCGCTCTTAAGTAGAAGGTTTAGCGCTGGCAGCGCGACTGAGTGAGCGAAGCTAAATCAACAGGAACTCCTGTCGTCAGAACAAATACAGTTAAAGTCTCTTGATTGGCGTTTTCACTAATTTTGTAACCAAACTGCTGAAAGTCCGACATCAAATTTTGAGATTGGGCGGACTTGGCCAAATCGCGCACCTGGCATGCGCCACCAGCTGATTCCAAAAGCTTTAGCGACGTTTCCGTATCGTGGTATAAAACGGCTTTGTGTAACTCAGCTGCTTTGTCTGCCATCGCAGTTTTCTCCGGAAGTGACTGTAATTACTGTAAGGATTTAAAAGCAAGAAGTTGTTATCGAGTCGTTAAATGGTACGTAACATGGTGCGGTTTCTACGAAGATTTCCCGAACATGATTTTTGCGTGCGCGTTCGGTCGTTAGAAACAGATATTCTCAGACACCGCGTTGGTGACTGCCTTAGAGTTCTGCATATTTTCCGGCTTATAGATTATCTCACTTCATTTGCGACTCCCAGAACTCTGAAAGAAGTTGGATTACTAGGCCACAAGCGGAACCGAAATATCGAGTTCGTCCCAAGGTACAAACAGCTTTTGCTCGCTATCCTTTTCGATCAGTTCCAATGAAGACAGTTGTCTCACATCCTCATGAACATTGGCATAGGCTCGATTCAGCGATGCTGCTAGCTTTCGACAACTTAAAGGACCATTTTTCTTGAGAAACTTCAGAAGTTCCATACGTTTAGGAGACAGCATACTAAAGAGATCTTCCTCACTAGTGAAATAAATTCGATGAATGGGTTCTTCAGCTTTTAGTCCTGTTTTTGCACGCTTAAAGGTAGTGCGGACTTTCTTCTTAAACTCCGCGAGGCTTATTATTGAGATCAAAATCTTTCGGCTAGTCATTTTCGGTTTGCTCCAGAATGTTGTCGACATCGTGCCAAAAATCTTCCAGTAATTTGTCAACGTCTTTGAATTTGTACTTCGTTTGTTTTTCGCCTATGTGCTTGTGATCTCCCTTACCTCGTTCATTGTCATAGCGAACCAAGGTCTCGCCATCGCTACTAGAGAAGTTGAGCCTGTATTTGAATCCATGAGGACGCTCCTCGCTACTTTCGGCAATCCAAATTACGATCGAGATTATCGAGCCGTCGGGCAGGCGTATTTTTTGGTTAGAATAAAGCCGGGCCTTCATATAGCCTATCATACTATATAGCGCCCGGGGCTATCAACTGAAAGGATTTAAGAGGAATAAGCGGAAAGCCTCAACCAATCAGAGATGAGAGCAATTGGTGAACATAATAGAACTTATCAGACGATTTGTGGATGCTGCTATCGCGCTAACTCTGCTGGCTTACGGTGCCGAAAGTCGTCGAAGTCGCCGACACCGCCGTCAAATCTGTCATCGATAATTTTGAATTCTGATTCTGACATACGCTTGATTTCAAAATAACGAAATTTACTGATGCTCCCGACTGACTCACTACGTTGCAATACACCTTCTACGCAAACACATCTCTTTTTTGGTCTTGCATCTTTAAGGACATCAACCAGTACTTGTCTTTTGGTCGACTCACCTGGATTCGCTGAAACTAGTTCTATTGAGTGTTCAACCGCAGGTTTTGGAATACTTTTACCAATTTGATCAATGAGAAACAAATGAGTTCCTGATTTCTGTCCAGTCATAGGAACTAGACAACCTATTACTTTGACCCGTTTCAAAGTTTCATCTGTATTTGATAGAAGCTTTGCAATTTTAAGGGGACCCGACTCAGGGACGTAACCAAAAGACCCATAAGATGTGATTTTTGTCTCTTTCGCATTCAGGCCATGCGAACCAGTAATTGCTAGACAGACAAATGCAGATGATATCGCGATGGAGGGCATTAATTTATTTGTGGACATATGTTATCTGACTTCCACGTACTCCTTCTTTAATCGAATAGTCGCACAGGTTCATCTTCTGGTAAATCTGGCAAATCCTCAAATTCTTCTTCGCTTAGAGGTTCAAGCTCCCTTTTCAAAATGGCAGAATATTTTGGATAGACAGGATTGTTTGGATCCAGATAGATAAGCGGTAGCGCATACAAGAGCTTCTTGTTGTGATCTGCTTCATCTTTTATGCGGTCAATGAAATCCGTTCCACAGTCTCTAATGAGGACTTCTAGATAGCCAGCCGCTACGTATGCCAGAAATGTCTTTGATGGAACAGCTTCAATCAGACTTAATATCAGTTCCCATCCTTTTTCTCCGCTTTCAAAAAAAATCTCATCGCATCGGTCTATTGCCCAATCATAGGATTTATCACCACTGAGCCTGCAGAAGTACGCCTTTGCTAAGTCAGTCATATTTGAATATCACAAAATCGAATAAGGCAGAATTTTTGGAAACATAAGCTAGATGTGCGACGTGAAGGGGGTGACATGAATGAAAGACTAGTTCTTTCCAGGGACGCTCCATTCCCTGTCTCCACGTAAACGAGTCATTGACTCTACCTGCGCATGCAGTAAGTAATGATACATGCGTAAGCAAGGTACGAAAGGTCTGAGCCGCGAAGCCTCAATTCGGGACAAGGATCAAGGAGAAGACCAGAAGGATTAATCAAGTGAATCGCCCCACGTTTCGTTATATGTAACTGGTGAAATGAGGCTGTTACACCAGAACCAAAAGGTAAGTGGGTTGGCTGCCGGAGGATTTAGTCCTGCAGCATGGAGTCTAAACTCCCACCGGAATAAAGGCGGAATCCTCGCTGGTCAAGTGTCATGTTACCTCAACACGGTAAGCCCAATGGGTTCTCTTCGGAGTAATCCGACCGCAAGGAAGGACTAATTACCCAGTGGGTAAAGGAGGCTGGAGAAAGCGAAAGCCATTCTGTAATGGAGTGGATAGGGCAATGCCCACATTGAAAGAT
>CAJCIF010000497.1 GCA_903970355.1 Actinomycetota bacterium | reverse complement strand
ACCCTGGGGATGCGAGTAAAGTCGTTATTTCTATCAAGGGCGGTTTGAAGCCGGGCGAGATGGCTCCAGATGGGAGTGCGGAGAATACGAGGAGGAGTATTGAAGAATGCGTCAAAGTGCTCGTCAAAAATTGGCGTGGTGTGGGAGAACGATTTAATGGTTCACCTATTACGCAGGTTGCCACCTTCAGAGTTCTATACGAAGAACTGCAATTCGCAATTTCACTAAACGAACGTCTTCAGGACATTCAAACTAGACTTGTAAAAGCCGGCATCAAGCGAAAGATCAACTGGAGCAATGACAGCGAGCCGCGCGTTTTAGCAGGTATTGTCAAAACGGCTTCTACTTTTGCTAAGTTGAGTTCCATTCAAAATGACTTTGAAAATCTGATCTCTGCTTTGCAGCAAATTGGCATATACGCAACGGCACATCCAATTCATCAACAACTCGCATCGGCTGCCAATACGAGAGACGATATCTCTTATGCGGGTTTGTACAAGCATTTGAGTGAGTTGCACCAACAACGCAATTTATATGTTGAGCGAAACAAACTGTTTTTCGCTTTTAGAGAATCTGCGCCGCTGACAGCAGCCAATCTGCATGAACGCTTCCATCTCGATGTTTGGAACGAACGCTTCCAATCCATTGAAGGAGCCTGGAATTGGTCCAAGGCATTGCGTTGGATTAGAAATCTCAGTCGTCCGGAAGCGGAAGTCGAACTAATAAAGCAATTGGAAGATTGCGGTCAACAAATTCGCAATGCCCTCGGACGCTTGGCCACATTAAAAGCGTGGGCCCGTTGTTTCGAAAGGCTTAGCGAGAAGGAAAGACAATATCTTGTTGCTTGGACCAAAGCCGTTAAGCGCATTGGTAAAGGCACAGGCAAATATGCAAACCGTCATCGTCAATCAGCACGCGACAGTATGCAACATTGCAAATCCGCGATTCCAGCCTGGATCATGCCTATTCACAAAGTCGCTGAAACAATTGAACCTGGTCAAGATTCATTCGATGTGGTGATTGTTGATGAAGCAAGTCAATCTGGACCAGAGGCATTGTTCTTGCAATATCTAGCCAAAAAGATAGTGGTTGTAGGCGACGACAAACAAATTAGCCCTGATTTTGTGGGCTTCAATCGCGAGCACGTCGAAATGCTGCGTCAACGCCATATATTGGATCTGCCTCACAGTGAAGCATTGGGACTCGAAAATAGCTTTTTCGATCAGGCTGAGATTCGATATGGTGGCAGAATTCGCATGCGCGAACATTTCCGTTGCATGCCGGAAATTATTCAATTTTCAAACAACCTCTGTTACGAGTCGGAACCCCTCATTCCACTTAGACAATTTGGTGCCGAACGGCTTACACCTCTGGTGAGCACATATGTTGAAGATGGCTATCTTACCCAGGATTCCAAATTGATCAATCCACCAGAAGCTGATCTTCTGGTTGAGCAAATCAAAACTTGTATAGCTGATGCCAGTTATGCAGGAAAAACATTGGGTGTGATTAGCCTTATGAACACGTCACAGCAGGCTAAGTACATCGAAGATCGTCTCAAAAAGGAGATACCACTTAGTGAGCTCGAAGCTCGCAAATTAAGAGTGGGCGATCCATATGATTTCCAGGGTGACGAACGTGATGTCATTTTCCTTTCGATGGTTTCCGCATCAAGCGAAGGGCGAAAGATTGGCCCGCTAACCAAAGACAAAGACGCACGTCGCTTCAATGTTGCTGCCAGTCGCGCCAGAGATCAAATGTGGCTGTTCCACTCAGTTACAACCGATCAACTCAGTCCCAAGTGTCTGCGCACACAATTGATCGAATACTTCCAGACACCTCAGCTCGAAAGTACTGTGTCCGATGAAATCGATATTGAAGCGCTTCAAAATTCTCTCGCTAAGTATCGCTCCGGCGAGACAACGGAAATGCCGGCCAAACCATTTGAAACCTGGCTGGAAGCGGAAGTTTATCTTCAACTGAAAGAAAGAGGATTCACCGTTCTGCCAAAATTAGAATTGAACGGTTATCCCATCGATCTAGTTGTCGAAGGTCGAAGCGTAAGATTAGCAATCGAATGTGAGGGAGACACCTGGGTTGGCGCCGAGCAATACCATCGTGACCTGGCTCGCCAACGAGAACTAGAACGCTGCGGAATGACATTTGTACGCATTCGCGGCAGCGCCTATTATCTCGAACCCATCAAAGCACTTGATCCACTCTGGCAACAACTCGAAAACGCGGGCATCAAACCGAAAGTGGTCAAATCTCAAAGAGCAGCAGAGATCGTGCCCATGGTGCCTTCAGCAGTTCAACAAATTGCACACTAATAGGCGATACCGATCTTCTCTGCTATTTTGCGCGCGGTGATTTTGCGACGCTCAACAATGTCTTTAAATTCGGCGCGCGCTTTTTCGAGAACTGCCTTGGGGGCTTCAGCAGGAGTACCGGCGAAGAATGGCGGCTCGGGAGAATATTGCAACGCTAATTGAATAACCTGTGCAGTTTCGTCCCCGCGCAAAATCGATGCGACGACAAGCGCGCCGTCTAGCCCCGATGTCACACCGCTTGCAAATACAAACTTGCCATCGATAACAACTCGTTCGTCAATTGGTACGGCACCAAACATAGGTAGAAGATCGAATGAGGCCCAATGGGTGGTCGCTCTTTTCCCGCGCAGCAAACCGGCGGCGCCTAAGAGAAGAGCCCCTGTGCATACAGAGAAAACTAATTCAGCGTTTTCGCTTTGCTTGCGAATGAAGTCGAGCACTGCGTTATTCTCCATAAGAGCTTCTTGCCCAGGACCACCGGGAATGTGAAGAATGTCGAGTTTTGGTGCATTTTCGATTACTTCGTCTGGCGTCAGGATAAGACCACGCATGTCTCGCACCGGCTTATCGCTAAGACCGTAGATCGTATATTTGGAGTTTGGGATACGTG
The DNA here is from genome assembly GCA_903970355.1 of Actinomycetota bacterium. Taxonomy (GTDB): domain Bacteria; phylum Cyanobacteriota; class Vampirovibrionia; order Obscuribacterales; family Obscuribacteraceae; genus CAJCIF01. The sequence goes on along the minus strand of CAJCIF010000497.1, from coordinate 3,107 downwards.
AAAGCACTTCGAAAGGACCAGTGAGATCTGCCTGATCCATTCCTTCAAAGATCAAACCGCCGATTGCTAAATGTCTGCTTTCTTCAATCATTTAACGTCGCTCCTATCGCCCTGAGGGGTGTCTATGTTCTCGTTAGATTAAAACCAGGGAAATTCCTGGCTACAAATAGACATTTGCCTGTCAGCATATCATTGGGGAATTGTTCAAAGTCTAGAATATGCCGAAACATGTTTTCTTAGCAACCTATACAGTATGTTGGATTTCTTTCTGTTTCCTTGCCTTGTTCATTATGTTTAAGGACAGAAAACAACTACGCTTGGAGTGGCGTGATTATCTGCGCTTTTTGTGCGTTCCCTGGAAATTGAGCATCTTTGCACTGGCATTTCTCTTTGTCACTTTCGCTGGACATTTCACTGATGATGAAACTTGGGATATCATCACCGGTAGTGTCATGTCACTTTTGACATTTTTTACGGCACCCTGGTCGCTAGGACTCGTCTACAAAGTTGTTACAGCTCAAAAACGAGCAACGTATTTAATCGTTGCTATGGCATTGTGCCTCTTTTCCGCCAGCTGGTTTTACGATGCCTACTTGTTTTTACGAGACGGTCAATACAGTGTTCGCTGGTTGGGAAATCTCATGTTGTCACCGGAAATCTATGTAGCAGCAGGTTTCTTGTGGAATCTTGAAGCCAAAGGTGCGTGGCCGACATTTGGTTTTTTACGCTCGGACTGGCCAAAACCGCCCCCTGACAAACGCTTTGCTCCACTGTTTGTGATCGCGCTTCCGCTCATTATGTGCGTGGGAGTTCTTTTGGTGAGCTATGTGCGTTGGCATTGGTAAAGTTTCACTGTGAGTCATACGAGGCATTGGTAGTGGTGCAACAAACTTGGCGCAGAAAGCAATCTTTAAAACTGCGGAATTGCTCGAATCTGTTTGTCAATCATTTTCGCTAGTGTTGGGAAACTAGTATGAACGAGTTCTGTTCTCTTGTTTTCAGATCTGCCACCATATTCGTAGCACATTAGTTCTGCGAATGTTTCGGTTGGACCACCTACATCTTTTTGCAGAAAATAGCCAAGGCGAGGTTTGATATCATCATCAATGCCTGCTGCTTCAATAAAGTATTCGTGTTTGAAAACTTCTTTGTGTGAATACCAACCCAGATAACAATCTACTGCATGTCCGAGTTCGTGTCTCAAAGTACCTATGCAATCAGTCAGCGGTATCCAATTATCACCCTGCATTGAGTACTCACAAATTACTATTTCACTCCCGCCGGAAAACATACCTGGGCAATTCTTATAGGTGTAACCGTCTTCGTATCCTCTCGGTTGAGTATTTTGAAGACCTGGATCTTTATCGATCATTGTCGGTGTGAGATAAATCTTGCACCCCTTAGCGTAAATGAGTGCTAACAAATTTGTTGGGTAAGCCGTAAGCGCTTCTTTTACCTTACCGATTAGATCCTTCGACACGTTTTTGCGATCGGCTTGTGCCGGCACCACCTTAACTAGATCGTCAATAATTTTTTCTTTGTCCTTGCCTGAAATCGGTCTGTACTCAGCAGCTTTGCTCGGTGCTGCGGTATTTGCTGTCTCGATTCCTTTTAGTTCGGGAAATACAGTCAGATTGGAATCTTGCGAATCGCGCAAATAGTTGCGATCGATTTGTTTCAAAAATGAACGAGCCGAATATGACTCGGCCGCACTTGGGAAACTCTTTACTACATACCAATAAACTTTGATCGCTTCGTCAAAACGTCTGCTGCCATAACAACAATTGGCCAGGTAGAAACATGATTTGGCATCGCGAGGATTTTCTTTAATGCAAACGCTAAATACTTTTATCGCTCCTTCAAAATCCTTCTGGTTATATAGTCGAATTCCTTCTGCACTACCCTGGCAAAAGGCGGAGCCGGAGTTCAACCAGAGAACCAAAACAATAAGATTTTGCTTAAAGAGACTTCTCATTAACTCGTTGCAGGAGAATTACGGCGTTTTCAAGTCTATGCTAACACGAGACAATATGAAATCTGATCCCAATTGCATTGTAAGACGCATGGAGGCTGGCGATTTGAAGGCAGCCGCTTTCGTGCACGGTCAAGCATTTCCACGCCAGTTTCATTCCGAAGATTGGATGGAATGCAACTTCAAGGCTTTTCCAAAAGTTCAAATCTTCGTTGCAGAAGTAAACGGAGAAATTGTTGGAATGATTTATTGGACAGAAAAGAGTGGTTTTAGAAAAGAGGCAATTGTTGAATTAGAGCAACTGGCTGTTTTACCAAACAATCAAGGCTCTGGAATTAGAACACAGCTCATAGTGCGCAGTTTGCCCATGGTGGCAAAACAAATTGCAAAACGTGGTGCATGCGTGCGGCACCTTCTAGTAAATAAGCGTAAAGAAAACTCGGCTCGCCGAATTTATGAAAAAACAATGGGCGCATAATTGGTTGCCACCATATCTGGTTTATTCTCAACAGATGAGATCTTCCTTGCCGCAATAAATGTGACGGTCGATCCGGAAGCGGAAATTTTTTCTTTGCATGCGACAACGGAATCGAGATGACGGCGAATATCATTCGAATAGTTGTTCTTCTATATATGGATTCAGAAGGAAAAGTGCTCCTTGTAAGGAAACGCGGCACTGCCATGTTTATGCTGCCCGGCGGAAAGCCGGATGAGGGAGAATCTGAGCTTGCCTGCTTGGAAAGAGAAATATATGAAGAACTGAATTCCCGAATTGAACCGGAATCTTTGCGAAGAATTGGCACTTTTACTGATAAAGCGGCAAACGAGCCGGATACTCAAGTTGAGGCCGTTGTATTTGAAGGTCGACTCACCAACCAGGCTGTGCCGAGTGCCGAGATTGAAGAAGTGCTTTGGCATTTTCCAATGAATGAGCATTCGAACATTGCTCCGCTTGTTAGGAATCAGATATTGCCGTTATTAACAACGGGGAGGAGTGGGCATGGCAGTGTAAGGTGGCCCCATTTTCCGGCCACTTCTTAGGGCACTCTTGACGTGGTTTTTGCGAACTCCATGGGTGTCTTATACCCAAGAGAACTGTGTGGTCTTTTTGTGTTGTAGTAATGTCTCCAGTGTT
>CAJCIF010000496.1 GCA_903970355.1 Actinomycetota bacterium | reverse complement strand
GAAAACGATGTAAGCTCGAATCCTGACTTTCGATTGAGGATCAATGAATTGCCAGGCACCCTCTATGTGATAGCGACACCAATAGGGAACCTCAGTGACATCACACCGCGTGTAAGTGAGGCGCTCAGCCAGTGTGACTTTATTCTGGCGGAAGACACACGAGTTTCGATCAAGATTCTCAACCGGTTGGATATACACAAGAAGATGATTAGTTGCCATGACTTCAGCGAATCATCGAGAGTATCTGTAGTTGAAGAAGCGGCTCTCAATGGGAGCACCATTGCGCTGGTATCAGATGCGGGGACACCGCTTGTATCAGACCCCGGTTACAAAATTGTTAGTGCGGCGATAGCGTCAGGCATGACAGTTATTCCAATTCCAGGACCAAGTGCTTTTCTTCTTGCTCTGGTTGGAAGCGGATTACCAACCGACCGATTCGCTTTCGAAGGTTTTTTGCCGGACAAACCGACAGCTATAAAAAAGCAATTAGAATCAATAAAACAAGACACACGTACTCTTGTTTTCTACGTTTCACCGCACAAAGTCGTTAAGACGTTAACCGCCATGCAAGAAGTGCTTGGAAATAGAAAGGCTTGTCTCGCCCGAGAACTGACGAAGATTCACGAGGAATTTATTCGTGGCACGGTCGCTGATATTTTGCAGGAAATAGAAAGGCGCGAAGTACTCGGTGAATGCGTCATGGTGTGCGCCGGCTATGACCCCCTTCTTTCGCCTGAAGAAGATGAGAATAGCAATGCCGCCACTGTGGAAAGCGAAGTTAGATCACTTCTAGCTGCCGGAATGGGCGTTAAAGAAATATCGCAACTTTGCGCCAAGAAATTTGGTTGGAAACGTTCTAAGATGTACCGCACGGCCTTAGCGATATCACAGCAATAGCCGCATCATCAGCCATATAAGAGAGATAGCTTTCGCATGTCGATTATCGAAGCTTTAGTACTAGGTTTGGTGCAAGGTCTTACCGAGTTTTTGCCGATAAGCAGTTCTGCACACCTGCGAGTCGTTCCCGCTCTTATGGGGTATCCGGACCCTGGTGCGGCATATTCAGCAGTCATACAGTTAGGATCTGTGATTGCAGTTATCTCATATTTTTGGACCGATCTATTGAACCTTGCCACCGGATCTTTTAAAGCGGTGAAAGAGGGAAACTACGACAGCCATGAAGTTCGAATAGCCGGTGGAATTTTGATCGGCACATTGCCTGTTTGTATATTGGGACTCTTGCTGAAGTCGATGCTTGAACAAGACGACAGTCCTTTGCGTTCCCTGTACGTAATAGGCACCGCTTCTATAGTTATGGGTCTGATTCTTTTCCTTGCTGAAAAGCTGGATAAACAAACACGAACGATGGAACAAATTGGTGCGCGCGATGGTTTGCTTGTCGGTCTCGGACAAGCCTGCGCGTTAATCCCCGGTTGTTCCAGGAGTGGCTCAACCCTTACAGTTGCTCTGCTCCTTGGAATTAAACGAGAAGACGCTGCAAGATTCAGTTTCCTCCTCGGCATTCCCGCTATTACTTTAAGCGGCTTGCTAGAGCTCAAACATCTTCTTTCTGCCGGCATTACTTCCGACGGTGCAATGACACTGGTTGCTGGTTTCGCCGTTTCGCTCGTCGTTAGTTATCTAGCAATAGCGTGGCTGCTCCGATATCTCAAAAGTCACTCAACCATTGTATTTGTGATTTATCGAGTCTTATTCGGAATAGTTACTCTCTACACCGCAATGCACGCAACGCCCTAATTGTTGCCTCCCGTTCTCCGACTTCTTCATCCTGATGTTCTGATTCTGCATCCTAACGTTTTCTTCGTCTTGATGTTCTACTTCTTTGATGCGCGCCAAACCAATTCCACGCGCATCTTACTTTCTAGTAAAAAAAAGCGCGCATCCCAATTGCCCTGTGCAACTCCCATTGATTTATTCAATTCCAGTTCTTATGCAATTGCCCACTTAACGGGATCAGGCGGAAGCCACGGTCGATCCGCTATGTAATCGCTTATCCAAGCAGGCATCCACTGGATATTTTTCGTTCGGAATTCCAATAAATCAATACGAGAAAAATCGAACGTTGCATACTTAAACGCGAGATTACTAATCGAATCTCTACCGAATTCCCAAAGCGTCAAAGCCGCTTCGCCAGAGTGGCTACCATGAAGCATTCGCTTTCTCGGCGGTACCTCTTTTAGATGAATAACCGTACCCCCGATTTTAAAACTCGATGACCTCCCATCTATTGCAAAAACCGTTTGGTCATTCTTCCCACCTTTAAACCCACGCTCTCTTGCGATGTTGCTTGCATCTTCGAAAATACGCCGTCCAAATGATTCCGCTTTTGCTTTTGCGATGTCGTAGTTCGAATATCGATATTTACAATAACGATCTTTCACAAACACACCGCGTGCCAATCTTCTAATCCGCCCTCTTCTCACAAATCGACAAAGTGTCTGATCCACCGTATCCCGCGTTCCATATTGAACGCAATCTCTCGTCGTAAAAATCTTTCCTTCAGGCAATAACGATATAAATCTCCCGATTTTTGTCGAAGTCCATTTTCCAACCTCTGCTGGCATCGCCCTGTCCTCCCTTTTTTGAAATCAATGGGTGTCGGAATTGTCGCTCCACTTCTGAATACGTGCGAGAGACAAAAATAGTTCAACCCCCGCCCACCAAAAATCGAAATTTTTCTGACAGTTATGGCTAAAACACAGCAACGTTATTGCACAACAGCACTATGCAAAAAATGCGTTATTTCAAATGACAAAAACCACTGCCATTTTTCTGATTATACTTTTGGTGATATTCTTCCGCTCTGTAGAATGGACCGGCAGCCTGGACGTCTACAAAGATAGGCACAGAAACTGGAATGCCCATAGGTTTTTCCAAATCATGTTTGGAAGCAAGGGCAATTTTTTCCTGATCGGGAGTCGTATAAAAAATTGCTGACCGATATTGACCGTTGTGAAACGGATGCGGCAATCGCGGATCCGAAATCGACATAAAATCATCCACGAGCTGTTTGTATGAAATCACACTTGGATCGAATGTCACTTTCACAGCCTCAGCATGACCTGTGGTGCCGGTGCAAACCTTTTCGTATGTTGGATTCACGGTTTTTCCACCGGTATAACCAACTTCTGTTGCAACAACACCTTTGATTTTGCCGAAGTGCTCCTCAACGCCCCAGAAGCAGCCAGCAGCAAAAATTGCAGTTTGCAATTGCTTAGGTTGGCTTTCCGCAGACATTGCACCTTGGGTTGAATTGATAAAGAAGCAGAGACCCGTCAAAAGCAGACCGAAAGCTCGACTAAAATTCATGGTTTTGCGACTCCATTTGGATGTTCTAAATCCATATACGCCTTAACCATCGAAGTTATTCCACAAGAGCTAACCCCACCAGTATTCCATAAAACTGACGTAGTCCCCGCCTCACAACCGAACGGCATTATCGATACGGACCCGGTCCGCTGCCGGAACAATCTCACCTATCGTCTCTTGTTCATCTAAAAGTAAATGCATGATGGCTTCGCGATCATTCACTACTTTTATATGAAGTTGCCTAACTTCTTTGCTCTCAGAAGATTGCGAGCTTTTTAAAGAATTGAGTGCTTTGACATCTTTGTGCAATTGAGAGACTAATGGCGGGAGCGAATCCATCGTCTTCATTTCTGCATTCACTACTTCGTTGAAAGCCTTATCAGACAAAATAGGATCGCCAAGCATTTCAGCATTTAGTATTTTGTGAACACCAAGCATACGTACAGGTAGAGCACTTCTTGGACGGATGGCTAGTTTTGCCGAGTCTGTTGAAGATTGTATCCCAGTCAAATTGCCAGACGTCATACAGCGAGTAATAAAGCTCTGACTTGCCGACAAAAGTGTTGCTAACCCCGCGGCAATCGAGATCGCCTCGATAATTCGCAATTTGGTTAGCTTGAATTTTTGTTTTGGTCCCATGAGTACTTCCTTCTCTAGCTATTGAAGAACATGATTCCTGCAGAAATGTAGAGCGAGGTGTTCCGATAACTTGATTTAGTGAATCGCATTTGCTTGGGGAGGAGGCTAAGCATCTATCAGTTTTGTGTAGGTATTGTGAGGTGCCGCTTGCTGAGCCGATTGCACAACTCACCGTTTCTCTAACGTCACAGTAATCAAAAAAGTTCAAATCCGAAAGTTATTTCTATGACAAGCGAAACACAACGAATAAACTATTGGGGCCATAGCCATTGTTCCATTGCCTGAGATTCATTCGTTTATCAAACATGTTGTTCGTCATGGCACCAATATCGATATCAATAAAATAAACGACTGGCGTCCAATTAAATGCAAAGCCGTAGCTTCTTATAAAACAAACTGGTCAGGCGAAATACAAACCGGCCGGAACCTACCAAAACAAGCAGGCCACTTCTGAAAAAAACCACAAAAAAAGGGGGCGATGGAGTGAATCTCCCCCAAACCAGCTTTATCTCTTAACGAGACAATACTTCGTCGAGTTTATTGTTGAGTTCAGTACGCAAAACCATGTAGTGCTGAAAAAGTTCGCTCATTAGTTCAAAGCGATCCAGTTTTTCCGCTTTGCGAGCTTCCTCAGTTTGATTGCGTAGAGCCTGAAGGAGTATCAAATCAGAGATTGCATCCGGAAAACCGTTCTTCTTTGCCATTATTGACCCTTTACCTAATATACCTATGACCAGAGCTACCTTGTTCCCTGGTGCTGACCGTTAACTTTTGAGTTTTCAGATAACGTCAGGTCCACCCGCACACTTGTAGTCTATGCGATCGGCTCACCGATTCGCCAGGCAGAAATTTATACTGGTATAAATTATGCCAGCCTATTTATTGCCACGGATACCGAGTTTCGAGCTATATCACATTATCAGGAGCTGCCGCGCATGGTACCGCTTTTGGTATCATGTATATATGGATTCGAAATCTAAATTGTCACCATTTGCTATAAATGCGGCTGCCATGATCCATTCGTGAATACAGTGGAGTGGTTATATCACAATTTATCGACCTAATTTAGCCAGCAAGAAAGTCTTCACCTTTTGCAACGCACTGAGGCCTGTAGCTGCCAGGCGACGCTAACGCCAAACTCAATAGACAATGAGTTTCACAGTTTTATTTGCTCTTAGCAGCGTCATCTGGAGTAACAAATTTGATGCAACGATAAGTTGTAATTAGATTTACTAGAATTCAATGTCTTGTATTGCGAATTGTTGCCACACACTATATTTAGTGGCTACCGAGAGGCGTTAGACCTTCCGGATCGGTTGATGATTCTTCACGGTTATCTGGCATGGCCGCATCCAGAGGAAGGTGGTCTGGTTGCGCAGAATTTGAGGCAGATTCTGAGGCCGGTACTAGCGCAGCAAGCGGAGCTGGTGGACTGGGTGGCGTCAGTACCTGTTGATCGGTGGGTTTGCGATCTTGTGGTGTGTCAACAACCACTGCAGGTTGTGGAGCCATAGCCGTCACTTTTTTACTTTCACCTTTTTTCGATTTTGGTGCCGGCAGCGTATCAGTTGAACGTGCACGCGTCTCAATTGTGCCTTCAGTCACAGAGCGAGTTGGTTGCTTCACCAAACTGACTGCGGCAAAGATAAGTGCCGACAACACAAGAGCTCCTGCCAGAATAAGAACCGTAAGAGGTACCTTTCGTATATTTGATTTTGATTCTGCTTTTAAAGCAGCGAGCATCTCCATTGCCGTTTGATATCGCAGCCAAACATCCTGCGATGTAGCACGCTGCACCACTCTGTCTATGCGTGATGAAACGCGGGGATTGACTTGTTGTGGAGAAGAAGTTTGCAAAGCAAGCGGTTCCACACCAGTAAGAAGAAAGTGCATTGTTGCACCAAGACCGTAGAGATCCGATCTCGGATCTGCACCGCCCCAATACTGCTCGGGTGGTGAGTACCCTCCGGAGACAACGTGCGTGTTATCTGATTCTTCAGCGTATGGTCTTGCGATTCCGAAATCAACAAGCTTAATGGTGCCGGTATTGTCTACCATGATATTGCTCGGCTTCAAATCGCGATAAATCACGGGTGGATTGTGCCTGTGCAAATAATGCAGCACTTCGCACACCTTCACGGCCCATTCAACAACTTCTTCTTCCGTAAAAGGATGACCGGAATCAACCAGCTTGGCCTGAAGGTTTTCACCCTCCACGTATTCCATAACGAGATAATAATTCTCGTCTTCTTCAAAATAATCGTGAATGAGAACGATGTTCGGATGCTTCAGGCTGCTCAATACCATCGCTTCGCGCTGGAAAAATGCAAGAGCCTGTTGGCGATCTTCTTCTCTGAAAAAATCTACGCGCAAACGTTTTACAACGCAAAGTCGATTTGAAAGTCGCAAATCGCGAGCCAGGTAAACTGTGCCCATCCCGCCCTGGCCAAGCTGTTTTACAACTTCCCAACGGGTTTGCAAAACATACGGAGCAGCTGGAGCAGAATTTGATGAACTCGGACCATCACTGGACGGCGAGAAATCTACGTGAGCTTGTCCAGATTGTTCGAAATTTGGACGTTCCGCCATCGACGCACCACAAAGTAGTAATCAGAGCCCTTCCAGTATAACAAGGGTTATGTTTTTGACCAGCAGAATTAACGCCTGTTGGGATGTTACCCGTCTCTCGGGTGCGCCAACTTTCAACTTATGTGCGCACAGAAATGCCCTGTGCAGAGATGATCGCTTTTTGGTTCAACAGACCATGCTGAATACAGAGACTCTCGTATTTTTCGAGCGCAACGCGATGCCTGTCCGTAAACGTGAAGTCGAGTTCGTGTCGGTAATAATGTTCAAGCCGCACAATGCTGTGTCCTGTACGCTTGTGCGCTTCTTCAACCACGTCTGCAAACGCGTCACCCAGACCGACATTGAGTGCCTGCACTAAGCCATCACTGATCGCAGAAAACTCAGCCGGATGGCGTTCGCTAAAGCTCGTGCGGGATGCCCAGAGCCCGAAGACCATCGGTAAATCGAAGATGCTATTCCACCACTGTCCCAGGTCCTGGCGGTCATATAGACCAGACCAATCCGCATCGACGGAAAGCGCGTAATCACCTATTACGAGAGCGCCATCGACATCGTCTCCTAAATTGGGTTTTTCCATAGGGACAGTCTGTGGCATGATTCCGAATTGCTCCATAAAAAGTACCTGCACCAGACACACCGATGTGGCCGATGCAAATGGCACAGCAATACGGAAGGGCTTTGCTTTGTTGGGTTTATTCTTGCCGAAATAAAGCACGCTACCAACAGCGCCATCGCCTGAGATGGAAAGGCGTGGAATGAGCGTCATGGAGCGGCTCTTGAGATAAAAGAAAGTACTCATAGCGCCCAAATCCAGGCTGCCTTCAGCGTATCGGGCATTTAATCCGGTCGGGGTATCCAAAACCAGCTCGGCTCCAATGTCAACCAGCCGCCTATCAATGGGCAAAGTCACTGGCAAAGAGTTGATAAAGCCGATTTGTCCCAAGCGTGGGAGTTTTTGCTCGCCTAAAGACGCCATATGAAAACCTCCGGGTCTCCAATCAAAAACTGTAACCCATAGAGGAAATAGATCTGCATTAGACTAACGCTTTGTTAGAATTCCGGAACCGAACGGAACCGATCGCTAGGAGGCACCCCATGCGAATGGTGGACTTGATTGTAGAAAAGCGATGTGGCGACGAGCACAGCGACGAAGCGCTTGAGTTCATTGTGAAAGGGGTGACGGACGGTAGCGTTCCCGACTATCAGCTTTCTGCCTGGCTCATGGCTGTCTGCTGGCAGGGTATGAGCACGCGTGAAACTGCTCATTTCACGCATTGCCTGGCTCATTCAGGCGACACTGTCGATCTCTCGGAAGTCGGTCCAATTGTAGGCGACAAGCACAGCACAGGTGGA
>CAJCIF010000495.1 GCA_903970355.1 Actinomycetota bacterium | reverse complement strand
CGAGAATTGAATTCTGCTGAAACATTTGCAGTGCGGTAGCGATTGCTGATTGCTGCGCAGCGAGGGGACTAGCATTGTTCGAACTGGCGTTTGTGGCAGTACCAGCAAGTGCGCACAAGTCCACGCATGTCTTCAACTCCTGTTTGGCAAAATAGTAACGGCTGATTTCGAAACATAACAAGATGAGTGGTAGAATTACAAATATCGCTAAGATCAGCATCAGGACTGATAATGCAGCAGATTGTGATCGCTTTCTCGTTCGCTTGTATCCGCATAATTGAAGGTGGAGATTCATATTGTTAACCATAGTAATTCTCTCTGATTATTGGAAATTGATAGCGTCTCGTGAACAAAAGCGTGCGATTGTTTACTAACACTTTGCTGAAGAAAAGTACGGGGACCGGAAGATTGACGGTTACGGAAGTTGTTACGATCACGTAGGGAGATGTGTTGGTAGGTGGATTGCCACCAAAATCGTTATAGACAAAATTCGGTGTGGTCGTACCTGTTAGTGTCGGTTGACTGATCACGATGCCATCGTTGATGTGCACTCTCATTTGAGTTTGTGCTGCCGCTAGAGCTGTTACCGAATTAGTGTTTTGGGCGGCAGCGCGACAGGCGTCCCGACAGGCAGAATCATTGCTGATTGCACCGGCCATTGCTGCTGTTAGATCCAGACCAAAAGCCGCCAGCGTAATGAACAGAAAAGCACCAAGCGCAATATCAAATGAAATAGATCCACTAGTGCTTTGCCGTGTTACTCTTATCGCATGTATTCTTCGTTTCACAGCTACATACCTACTGAGTTAGTCCTTGCGTATTTTCAAAAACTACGTTTGCAACAGTGGTGATTGTAAAAGGCGCATTCAGACCTGGTATTTGCGCGTGTAGAAACGTGCCTGCGATCCAGGGGTTGATACTTGCTACCAGTTGCACTTCAACGTTATAAACATTGTTAGTGGTATTGGCTGGTGTAGTTAGAGGCACAGATTGTTTTGTTTGAGCTGAGCCATTGTCTGGTGTGATGATTATGAAAGTGTTGGTTTGCATTAATGTAATGCCAGTGAAGGCAGAGATATTTTGCGCGGCTACTTGCTGAGCTAAATTCACCGCAGACAGATTGGTAGACGAACGGTTTGTTTGAAATGTCTGCGCCAGCGATGCTGCTAAAGCTGCCCGGTGTACAGCGTTTACGCAGAACAAATAGCGCATGCCGGTTGTGGCGAGTGTGACTAGAGGAAAAAAGATTAGAAGGAAGAGTATAAAAAGGAACGGACCGATTTCGATCAGGGAATTGCCCCTGCTAATCCTTGGCACACGTAGCTGAATCGCCTTTGTTTGTTCTTTTGCCTTACCATATTGCATAAATCACCAACTTGTCAGCTCCCTGATGCGGTCGCCGCAGCTGCAGACAAGTTATTTAACTGACTTACGACTGCCGAAAAGGCGCGGGATCCCATTCAGTGTCCCATACCCATACAAAGAGGCACACTGAACCCAATTGAGCAGCACCTCATTATGAAAGACGGCCTACTAGATTTAGTGTTCCGTAATTTTGCTAAATGGTTGGAACTATATGTGGTGTTGGATTACGAGGTACGAGTGCCACCGCAAATGGTTGCGAAGCTGGACTAATAGGTCAACCCAGAGCTCAACAAATTGCTAAACGACTGAAGGTCCCTTACGGTGTTGAGTTAAAGGGAATATCTGCCACCGCAAATGGTTATAAAGATAGCTCACGCCGCTCTTGTTACTTGACCAGTTTAATCGCCGGTGGATTCCATTCTCCAGTCAACGCCGTTTCTTTCGGGGCATAAAGTCTCATCGTGACTCCGAGCACGCCTTTAGGTGCGGGCAGCCAGTTAGAATCTTTGGCGGGACCTGGATTCTCATTTTGAAGATAGAGATCGAGCGAACCATCGCTGTTAGTCTTTAAAGGCATCCACGAACTGATTGCAAATCGATTGAGGCTATTGGCACTTTGGAAACCATCTTTGTCGTACATAGTCACCGACCAGAACGCATTGACAGGCGGTAACTCGTCCTTTCCAAAGTGCAGCACATAGTTATTGTGCCCGTCGACCGGTTTTCCATCTGCATCAGTGATGTTAATTGGATAAATTGCATCTTCCGGTTGATTCGCTCCCAAACCGATCATTGTGACAATGGCGCGTTTCAGGTAGTAGTTACCGTACACACCCATTGTGTCTGTGTTCATTCGCCAACCATTAACGGGATGGCCCAATGTAGGTAGGAGACTGACCATTGCCTTCAACTGGTCTGCGGTGGCTCGTTCGAGTGCTTGCTGGATTTTCGGATCTAGTTTTGAAGCATCAAAGCTCTTGCCCGGTTCAATTCCGATGCGTTGAAGTCGGGAAACGATCGACCAATCAGTAATGTGCGGCGGATTCAATTTCATGAGTTCGGCAGCATATGCAAAGTAAGACTCTGCACTCATTTTGTTTACTTGTTCAAGTGGTGGCGTCTTCATATCTACTGCCGGATCGATTTTTACGGTTGGAGAAACCGGTTTTTGTCCCCACTTCGAAAGTGGTGTCACAGTAAATCCATCTTGAATTTTGTTCACCGCTGCATAGTCGGATGGTCCATCGGTCTTTGTGCGCCCAATGATCCAAACATAGGGTGTTGGAGCAGTAATGCGTTCAGTATTTTCCGGCAATTTGCCAGACCATGTTTGCGGTGCCACCACATAATTCTTTGCGGTGGTACCACTTGTTCGCCAGCCTGGCGATGCGAATACATCTGACCACATATCGAGCATTGGCAGAAGGTAATAGCGACCGTTGGTATCGGGAACTGAAACCACCATCGGCTCTTCGGTGAGATCCAACCAAGCAATTGAATAAAGTGTGTCGAAGTTAGGCCGTACTACTGTCTTAAAATCAGCATCCGGATAAGCACGCATATGGGTGAAGCTATTCATCGGCCCAAAACCAGGTCTCTTACCAGCTTCTATGTTGATTGACTGCTTGCGTGTGATATCCATCGTTACTATAGGATAAAAGAAGCAATATGCTTCTTGAGCAATTGCGTAAGCCTCTTGCTCCGTGATCGACACTCTGCTTTTAGTCGTTTGCATTTTAGTACTCCTAACTTGAGACTCCATGTACGCCTCACTCGGCACAGCGCAACCTAGGATTAATGCGGAGAGCGCTAAGGCCGCCGCGTTCAAATAATTCTTATTCACAACGTTCCTCAAACAATATGATGACCTTCGTTTGTGCGTACGCAGGCTCTATTCTTCTGCGCACAAATACGATCTGTCGGGAAGCGAAAGTATAGCAGAGCCTGTCGTTCCAACTCGAGAAGCGCGCCTGACTAGCTTATGAAGTGCTGTCAAGGGCCTTGGTGTGAAAGGCCGGTTGTCTGCGTGTCTTTAGACATTTTTCCCAAAACTTCCTAATTTCGAATTCTCATTCGTAGGTCAATCGTACGAAGGGAAAGAAATAGGAGATGTGAAATGAAAACCTTCAAAAAGAGTGGATTGGTTCTGTTGGGGGCGGCTTGCCTTCTCAGCACCGCGAATACAGATGCTGAAGCGCACAGCTTTGGTGGCGGTGGATTTGCTCCGCACTTATCAAGCCTCCATGCATTTAAACTTTCCAGTTTTAAAATGCCAAATACTAACGCTTTCTGCAGAAATGGAAGCCCTGGAAGATAAGCATATGTTTCCAGAAGAAGGGATGTACGTTACGAAGAATAAGCCAGCAGAGATAGCAGCTCTCGAAGGTAAGCATGGCGAGCTGAACCCGCAACCGCTCCCGCCCGTTTATAGTCCGTCATCCACACCAACACCTCATGGAGGGGTATTAGGCCAGGGACCAGATGGCATCGGCGTTGTGAGAAATCCAATAACTGGACAGCCAGTAACCGAGGGAGGACTTGGCCCACAGAACTTGCCGCTAACGGTGCAACCGGAGCCAACACTTGGCATTGCGAACTCGCCACTTCCGCAATTGTTTCCCCATGAAAATCTCGATCCGAATGATTTCTAGACAAAGTGAAATCGCAAGTTATAGCCATCGGATTTAAACCGATGGCTTTTAATTTTGCCGGCGAGTCCTTTTCTGTTGTTTGATCATGCTTTTGATCCCGTCAAGATTCGCTCGTGTGGTGCCATTTTCAGGATTCATTGCCAGTGCCATCTCAAAATACTTTAGAGCTTCTTTTGGATGATTCCTTAATGTCAGACCCTTATTGTTGTATGTGATTGCCAGGTTATCTTTAGCAAGCTGGTAATCTGGATTTTTACTCAAAGACTTCTTAAAAAAACCGATAGCTCCCTCATAATCGTTTTTGTTTAGAGCGCGTACTCCGTTGTTGTTCAATGTGATTTCCTCATAATCATCTGACGTTTCGCTCTTTCGGAATTCGCGTTTATGGCAATAGTCAAAAGTAAATTGAATATCTACAGGATCTTTATAACGTGGTAGCGCAATAAAGGGAAAGGTGTTACGTACCGTCCTCAAGGAAAGGTCATCGAATACTTTCGACTCTGCTGATTCTATTATTTCGATATTGCGAATATTTCCGTCTGGATCAACAGTGAACGTAAGAACATCTCCCATGCCTCGCAAGCGCCGCCCTGGATGCCAATTACTTTTTATCCTTTCTTCCAGCAATTCCATGTAAGAAGAGAAAAGGTATGATTCGTTGGAAGCATAACTGTAGATGACAGATTTTCGAAAGAGAGCGGCTTCGACTCGAAACATATTACGTATACGCTTTTCGGCTGCGACTGTTCCGTCAAAAGAGTGCACGCAATAGTAAAAAGCTGCGCAATACATTAAGACGGGCAGTGGCAAAAGCAATCCGCAAACTCGAAGAATCTTTTGCGTAAAGAGCTTGAGGTATGGAGCTTCCTCTTTTAGGAGTGCCCCAGCGCCGAAGCTCACACCTGGAAAGAAAAGGTTTTTGCAGGACCAGAGAGTGCCTAGCCCATATAGTCCCCCAACAAAAATTAGTGGGGCCAAGAATAAATTGACACCGTAAGCACTAATGAGCCAGAACGAGCAAGCTGCCGCCATTCCAAAATAAATGATGTTCGAGATTAGTAATCGACGAAATCCTGAGTGACCATCGTACATGGCGCTTCTCCTTCGGACCTCTGGTCCCAATGAAGCGGTATGTTACCAAGGACGTCAAAAGAATCTCAGGGGGTTTTCACTGGATTTTTAATCACAAGTCCTAAATTTCTCGGTAAGCACCGGGAGAATTAAATGCCTTCTCTTACCCCTAACCGCCTTAAAGGTGATAGTGTCTCTAAGCCTATTGAGATGCTTACGCTCATTTGATGAGGAAAATCCTATGAAAATGCTCAATGCAGCCCTCATTATGAGCGGACTGTTCGGGTCTTTTTTCTCGACAAAAGCACTGGCACATGGCGTGGTTTTTCCTAATTCCGCTCACTTTGCGCTTAAATCCACAAATAAGGCACTCGCCAATTATCCAGCATCTGGATCTTCACGTGCTTTTGCCGCAAGTATAAAAACTTTGACTGGTGCCACCATTAAGAACACAGTTCTCTCGGCCCCGCTCAATAATGTTTCTGGTAAGTTTAGTGGCACTTATTATTATTCATCGGTCGCTGCCGACAACGGAGTTTTTGAGAGCAACGTCGTTTTTTCAGCTTACTTCCCGTTTGGTAATTCCAGCTTTAATAACGGCGCGCATATGGTCACCACATACGTGGGCAATGTGAGTAATTACATTTCTACGGGACTTCATCCGGTAGCAAGCATCAATCTATTTCATTCAGATCATGTTTCTGGTGCACAAGGTGTTCTTCAGGGCTTTTATGACAAGGCAGCCGCAAATGGCTATAACCAGGGTATCCAATCGCTTCAGCATCCCACTGGTGGACTGCTTTTCGGAACTACTTATTTTGGCGAGGGTTCCCTTACAACTTATGATCAGAGTTTTCCTGCCTTTCTCGCGCTCGGCAATAATGCATATAATTCAAGTTCTGCTGCAATGAGAGCATTCGCAGGTAACCTTACCATCTCTCCGCTTCCAATCAGCTATTTGCAATTCGGCAAGATCATTCGCCCAATCACAAACGGTAATTTGTTTTCGACAACATATTATCCATTGTCCTCTCTCAGCCCAAATCCACCCTTCGGACCAGCACCGCCTGGAATATATTTCGCGAATGGTTATTTCGGACTCACGATAGGCTCTAATCCGCTCAATACTTTGCTCTACAGGTTCATCGAAGAGATTCCAATTCACAGCAGGGTGACTTTCTTCTAAAATCCAATTCTAATACCCAGCAACAATAGAAGTACTCTTTTCCCAAACCATGTGTTTGCTGATCGTTCTTTCGTGCAGTTCAACGTCTATAGCGATATTGTCTTTGCAGTATCTAAATTGACATCGATGATTGTAGCCATTGGGATGATGTAATTGCACAACCAATAGATCTATCATCGAGATAGCAGAACTGATTCTGCTTCGGGCGATTCGCAGATTGGCCGCAAGCTCAATTGCAATCTGATAGTTAATTATGAGGATCGCCCCTATGCACTACCGAATTTCTTTTACACTTTCACTTTTAACAACATGCCTTGTTTATTCCGGACTGTCTCAATGCAATGCGGATTCAACAACCACCACTACCGAAGTCACAACTACAGGTGGTG
>CAJCIF010000494.1 GCA_903970355.1 Actinomycetota bacterium | reverse complement strand
GAGCGAGCAAGAAAAGGAGGTGAGCATGGCTAGACGTAGATCAAAGTTGCCAACCCAACCACCTAAAGAAGCGCCAACTATGAATCCCAATGTGATAGCAGCACTTAAACGGGCGAAGTTGGTGGTGCGTTTTTCAGGATCGCTCATTTCGGATACGTATGAAGCGGCAAGCGGTTGACAAGTGCCCGAGATGGAACGAAGTATGAAAGCACCGAATAGGGCAGGCAACGAACCAGCAAAGGCGACTGCGCAGGCACTGAGACTGGCGCTGGCGCAGGAAAAGGTAAGCATGGACTTATGTCCAAATTTATCCGACAGTACGGCTTGAATCGGTGAAACGAAAAAAAGAATTAGTCCCGACACTGCAAGCATGGCGCCATAGTAAAAGGCGGTTAGCGCTATATCGCCATGAATGGTTGCCTGTATAAGTTTTGGCACAACTGGTAACGTAATTGCGGCTGCCGTTGCATCGGCAAACGAAATTAGCCAAATTGGAGCGGGGATTTGCGTCTTCACGACGACTATATACCCGGTTGGCAAGAGACCATGCAGGTCACTCAATTCCTGCTTGTAACGAGAAAACAGCGGCTCGTAAAACTTTTCGCCAACTGTTTGTCTTGTAGGTAGTTGGCGACACTGGCGGCGGTGCTATACGCATTGAGTTGCGCTATCTTCCAGTGCGAATGCAACCGTTGAAATCTCTCTCTAGAATTCAATTTATGCTGTTTATAATTTCGAATGATAAGATGTGGTTTGCAGTGCTCACGTAAGCACCGGAGAACTGCAGACTTTGGTTTTGTTCGAGAACAACCCCAACCCAATGCCGATTGCGTACACAATAAAACAGAATCTGTGGTTGATCGTTCTATCAATCATTTGTGCAGCCATGGTTTTTTCCTGTGATTGGCTGATCACAAGCCTTCTGGACGCTCAATCTTGGGTAAAGCACACTTTAATTGTCGAAAAGGAAGTGGAAAGCTCTCTGATTTGTCTCATGGATTGCGAGACAGCTTACCGGGCCTATCTGTTGACAGGCGAAAAACAATATCTTGAACCCTATGAAACTTGCTATCGGCACGTAATGGGACATCTGGAAACTATTCAGAAGCTAACGCAAGACAATCCAAATCAACAAAAGCGCATGCCCGAATTGTTTGATCTCGCCAAAAGGAAAATTGAGTTCACGCAAAAGGTCATTCAGATCAGGGAGAAGTCTCCAAATGTCTCTGGTCAAGGTCTCATTTCAATTGAACCTGGCAAAGTCATAATGGATCGTTTTCGTGCCGTTAATGGCGACACTATTGCTGAAGAAGAACATTTGCTGGATTCGCGCGTTCATAGTGCCGATCAAATGAAGAATGCTGTGTATATCAGTTTGATCGTGTTATCTGTTTTGTTTCTACTGACAGTTGGCGCAATTGTTCAAACTACAAGAACATATGTTCGCGAAAGAAACGAACGTGAGCGTATTCTTCGTGATGCACAACTTAAAGCCAAAGAAGCAGATGAAGCGAAAACAAGGTTTCTTGCCCATATGAGCCATGAAGTAAGAACTCCACTTGGCGGTGTTCTAGGACTTCTAGAAATATTGAAGGATTCGCCTCATGAAGATGAACGGCAAGAAATATTTGCCCAGATAGAAAATTCCGGTCAGCACTTACTCTTTTTGATGAATGAAATTCTTGACTATGCAAAACTCAAAAGCGGCAACTCGCTGGAACCGAGATATGGCGAATTCTCTGTTGAGTCTCTCTTAAACTCAATCAAGACCTCCTTAGGTCCTTTCGCCGCTTCCAAAGGAATAGACTTGCAAGTTAACAACACAATCGACAGCAAAGAGGAGTTGAGTGCTGATTCCGATCGCATAAAGCAAGTGCTACTAAATATGGTGCAAAACGCAATCAAATTTACAAACAAGGGTGGGAAAGTGGATATTGTTGCCAGCATGGCTGAGGGCAATGCAGAAACGCAAACCATACGCTTTGAAGTGAAAGATACCGGTATCGGGATTTCCGAAAGTGATCGAAACAAGCTCTTCATGCCTTTTACGCAACTAAGCAGTGGTGACACTAGAAAGTATGAAGGGGCTGGTTTAGGACTCTCCATCTGCAAATCATTGGTGGAGATGATGAAAGGTAAAATTGATTTCGAGAGCAAAGAAGGTACCGGTTCAACTTTTTGGTTTACGGTTCCGGTTGAAGTTGTAAAAGTAACTGAGTAGCTTTCATTTCCGTTCGAAAGTGGCAGCACGATTGAGATAAGAAGTGACCTGATTAGAGTTGAGCCATTGTTTTGCGGAAACATCTTGTTTCAGTTCGGCATCGAGAAACTTGGTGGTGATTGCGTCAATCATTGTATGGAATTCCTCATCTCCTTCTTTCGCTGGGCGAAATGATCGCCCGCCAAATACAGAATGATCGGCTCCTACGAAATTGACCAAATACTGATCGGGAGCTGGAATGCCATCATATGGAATTCGTCTGTCTTCTGCTTTGGTATCGCCAATGGGGCTATTGTCTTCTGTACCGGTAAGCAGAAGACCCGGCACTTGTATGTTGCCGTATACATTGGATGGAGAGTGCTTTCCACCGCCTGTAACTGGAGGGCAGAGATAAATTGCGGCTTTTATGCGCGCATCTTTTGCATTTTGACCAAATCCGAAATTTTGACCGACGCAAGCAAGGGCTGTACCTGCTCCGAATGAATGGCCCGCAAGAGCGATTCTGGAAAGATCGAATTTATTTCTGAGTGATGGATCTGGGCTACTTCGATTGATAACTTCAAGTTGGTCGATAGCGAATTCGATGTCTTGAATGCGGGACACAAGGTTGGTTCCATTTGCAGCAGCTCGCATGCTCTGCATCATGCCTTGCCTTCCACTGGCAGCAGAGGATTTCCAAATACTGTCATCACTGCCTGCGTGTTGCACGAAAACGCACATGTAACCGTGTTGAGACCAGTATTCGCCCAGGTAGAGAGCGGCTTCTCTAGATCCGCCTAAACCATGCGAAAAAATCACGACCGGAAACGGTGCACGCCCACTCTGGGGAAGATAGATTTTGACTGGAATAGACCGGTTTCGCTGGGAGTCTGTCCAATTTTGATAAATGATCGGTGAAGACGCCGCTATATTTGCGGACTGTGCCATGCTCGCAACAAAGCCACACTGCAAGAAGAGCAAGAAGCTAAGTAATAACCGATATCCTTGTTGCATTTCTAGTTCCGGGAGAAAAATCTGCCTTCTTCTGCTTCTTTATACACAGAGGCAGCAAAAAAGTTTCGTCGATCCAGATTTTAGGCTTTGCCTATTGATGGAACGCCACACCAGCACTCCGATCCAGACACTAAGCAAGCAAATGCAGATCGGAATTCAGTACGGTCTTCGATCTATATCAATTTGAGGTGGATAGACATCCGATTGTTTGTTCAAACGTGGATCTCGAAGCGGCGGCCCATTGAAATTGTAATGGAGTACTACTCCCGGTTTGTGTGGGCTCTCGACATTTACTGCCATCGAGCCGGAACCAATATTGTGCAAAACTAATTGATAGGTGCTGCCTGCCTGCACAAGTCTTTCGTTCATGACCGAGACAAATTGAGCCACACCACAGGTTCCATTATTGGCATAGGCTCTATGCATGGCATCGCTAAAATAGTAGTCACCACTTGAGTCTATCGAAAGGGCGCTTTTCTTTTGCAGATCTTTATTCAATTGAGCAAAGACTTTATCTTCATCTAGATTGTGATTTTTGCGGGGCTCAATTTCCACCTTTCCCCGATGCTTTTTGAAAGTGATGGTGGGTAATTCAGATCCTGCTTCTGGATCGATATTTGCTCCAACCAGACTGATATAGTCCGCTGGTTTCAGCTGGAGATCGTGTAAGTTTTGAGCCAGATCGGTTGAGCACGCCGATAAAGGATTCGCCTTGAACCCAAGTAACTGCTCATGCAAATAGTGAGCCTCATCCTCTGGTTTCTCTGGCAAGTCACTTTTCGTGGAACCTGACTTAGCCCCCTGGTTATTGGATTCCTGAAACGCGAAATCAAAAATAGACGACACGAAAAGCTAGACCTTGGGTTGGGCAGGGTAAGAGAATACTTCCGAACAGGCATTAAAAACGTTTCCAAGTTGTTAAATGCGATCACCATAGGCAAGAATGCGTGAGTTGCAGTCCTTAGTGTGAGTGGGCAACGCCGGTGATATGCTACAAACATGGCTAGAGCATTCGTAAACAGATGCAAGGTTTTCACCAGAACAAAAAGGCCACTTGGATCAGCATCTCTCTAATGTTGCTGATTGTGCTGTTTTCGTTAGTTATTATGAACAGCGCCAGTGCAAGCGATGCCCAAAAGAGTGGTTGGTTTCTGGTACAAAGGCAGGCGCAGTTGGGATTGCATCAGGTTTACTTGACGCATGATGCAATCAAAATAGTAAACGAGACTGTTGGTTACACTGTACTGGCATCAGGGCCCGACTGGAAAGTAGTAATCTGTAGACCTGCCGACCACTTGCAGTACGTCTATCCCAGTATGAAGGCCTTTCTGAATGGCAATATGCTGGGAATTGTTGCCGAAAATGGAACTGCCAAAAGAACAAGCTTCGAGAAACTCGGAGAATTGAAGGTTAGCGGCCTGCGCGTGCAAAAGCTGCGCAACGTCAATAAGGATGAAGTAGTCTGGGTGATTCCCGAGATCGGCTTAGCTCCAGAAGTCGTAACCTTTGCAAATGCCTGGTTTCAAACCTATACCCATCAATATCCCTATAGGAAGGTGGACAATTTTACAAGGACCGAACCCGTACATGGGCCGATTTGGACAAGCGGAACCATAGGCGAGACTTATTCGGGCAAAACTGCCATGTTCGATACCGTGAGCATAGCAAAGCGAAATTTTCCGGCTTCCGAATTTGCTTACCCCAAGAACTTTAGAACAGCAAAAACCCCTACGGAAGTATTGATCGCGAAAAATCGGGCCAGCAACTTCAGGCAAGCGCTTGAGACCCTCGAATCGGATTATGCCAAGAGCAAGTGATCATCCAGCGTGTAGTAACATTCTATTCTGTCGTAATCCCAGTTAAATACACCGCAGAAGGATTCTATTCAAATAATTTCGAATAGTACTATCTGCGGTGCCAATCTTGAGTTTACATAGAAAAAAGAGCACTCGCTAAAATGAAGCAAGTTTTCGATCTGAACAGCAAAACCGCTTGGTTCATTATCGCTGCCATTCTTTTTGAAATTATTGGTTTGTCAGTGCTTCATTTTGGCCATGCCCACGAGCTGGCACTGTGTTTGGTAATTGTCGCCATTTCTATTGCTGCGATCCCATTTCGCCGCAACGCTGAATCAAATGGAAAGCGCTTTTTAGATCAGCAAGATTTGTACATTATGCTTGCGCTTTGGTGTTTGGCGTTACCCCTTTGTGTTTTCTTGATTGACTTTGTACCGTTTCTCATTACGGATGACGAGCCGTACACTGTGATTGTGACTCGCACTGCCATGACAAGCGGCATTCACAACTTGTTCGGGCCCTCAGGTCTGGAAGAGTATGCAAATCTAGGCTTCATTATCTTTGGAAAAATCGCAGAGTTTTTAGGTGGTGTAACGCTCGGAAATCTTCGCGTAGTAGACGGCTTTATTGGCACCTTTACTGTGGTTAGCCTCTATGCTCTTTATCGCACTACCTGGGATAAATCGTACGCTGCCCTTGGTGCTCTTGTAGTAGGTTTCAATCATGCCTTTATAGCGCAAAGCAGAATGTGCTTCCGTGGTGGCATTGATGTTCTCATCGAGACAATTGCTTACTGTGTTTTGATAAGAGCATCGCAAATTAATAGCAGCATTCTGGCTTTTTCTGGCGGAATCATTGCCGGCTGCGGATTCTATTTCTATTATCCGGCGCGTTGCATTATGCCGCTCTGGATTGCCACAGTGCTCTTTTCAGTCTTGACCTGGAATCGTGGCGCCCTTGCTGCACAACGTAAATTGATTGCAGTTGCGCTTTTATCTTTTACCTTAACGATTCTGCCGAATTTAGTTGGCTTTGCCGGGATACATTCCTCTTGGACGCTATCGCAACTGCTCATTACTAAAAGTGGAATAGCCATGCAGATGGAACGATCTCAAACCACGTCTGCTTCATCCGCTGTGCTTGCCAACGCTCAAAAGCAGCTTACCTGCCTAAACATTCCGAATTACGACATTTTTGGAAACTACGTCAATCCTCACGCTGCCTTTTGCGATCCGATTACGGGCTTTCTTGTTTGGATAGGGCTTCTGGTTGCTATTTTCAGAAGAAAAGTTGATGAGAAGGAGCAATGGCTAAGGATCTTATCAGTTGGTTCGTTTTCAATTCTCATGCTTGCTTATGCATTTGTAATTGGTTGTGCGCCGAACTATCCACGCTTGATCATGCTATTGCCTTTTATCGGCTATTTAGTAATGAGCTTACTCTGGTGGTTCAATGAGAAAGTCGGATCAATATTTAAGGGAGATCCGGCGCGGGTGCGGGTCTTGCTTGGCATTTTCAGCATTGCGATGGTGGGCGCCA
>CAJCIF010000493.1 GCA_903970355.1 Actinomycetota bacterium | reverse complement strand
ACTGCCGGTGATGCTTTCCCTGGGTATCGCAAATGCCACCGCCGGTGCTCTTTTTCTTTTCGGCATAAGTTTGGGCGGCATGTTCAACATTGCGGCCTGGCAGCTCTACATGGACGTTCTCGGTATCCCGAAAGAACAAATCATCGCCTTCATAGTGCCATTTGCTCTCGTTCTTTCCGCTCTCATAATAGTCTTTCTGGCAGTCGAGCTTAAGAAAAGAAAGAATATTCCAAGCGCCGGCGCATCTCTCCTTTTTCTCTCAGTCATGTTCTGGCTGATCCAAAAGAACTTCAAAGTTGAAGCCGCAACTACACAACCGGTAGCCGATCCACAATCCATCATGGGCAGCGGAATTGTTCTTATCGCTCTTTCAATCTATGCCGTTTATCGCTCTTCTAAGAATAAGAAAGACACTCCGGGCTTCGTTTTGCTTACACCTCTTGTGCCGTTAGCTCTGGTTCTTTTGTGTCACTGGGACTTTATTCCGGCATTCTTAGCCGGTTTTGTTTTCGCTGCACTCGGCTCGTGGCAACAAAATTCTCTCAATCAACTTAATCGCTCCATTATTGATGGCATAAGCACGGTGATACCTGCAGTGGTGCTGATGATCGGCATCGGCATGCTCATTACAGCGGTGCGTCACCCCAGTGTTGCTGGTGCAATTGAACCGATTCTCAAGTACACAATTCCAACCAGACCATGGAAATACGTGCTTGTCTTTACCCTTGCAGCACCTCTTGCACTTTACAGAGGTCCGTTAAGTATCTGGGGCATGGGAAGCGGACTCGTTTCACTTATGCAAAAAGTTACGCTTTTGCCTTCCCGAGCCATTATGGGAATGCTCTTGTCCGTTGGGCAAGTGCAAGGCATTTGCGATCCAACCAATACGCAAAATGTCTGGATAGCGTCTTACCTTGGTACGGATACACTCGTACTTCTGCGCAAAACATTGCCTTACGCCTGGATTGCTGTCGTTCTCGGTTTACTCCTTTCGGTTGCACTCGGCTATGTCTCTAGATAGATTAGTGCGAATCGGAATTGATGTGGGTGGCACCTTCACCCACGCCGCGGCCATAGAAACGAACCACCGTACTTTGCTTGGCAAATTTAAAGTACCAACCAGCCATCGCGCTAAGGAGGGTGTTGCACTTGGTGTGGTTGAAGCCTTAAATGGCTTATTGACGTCACTGAACATCAAACCCGACCAGGTTCAATTCATCGCCCATAGCACTACGCAAGCCACCAATGCTCTCCTGGAAGGGGATGTGGCGCCGGTAGGTATCATCGGCATGGGGAGCGGCTTAAATGCCACTCTTGCTCGCTTAAACACCAACTTGGGCGATCTCCGTCTTGCCCCGGGGCGATCGCTTAAAACGTACTATCATTTTATCGATACATCGAAACCACCAAGCCAGAAAGATTTCGAAGAAGCCTTCGATAAACTCTCAAAACAAGGTGCCAAAGCCTTTGCCATTAGTGAAGCATTTTCGGTAGACCAATCTCAGAATGAAGCACTCGCTCTTGAAGTAGCAGAACGACTAAATCTAATTGCCACCGCTGGCAGCACTATCACGCAACTCTACGGACTACGGATTAGAACACGAACAGCCGTATTAAATGCAGCGATGATGCCAAAGATGCTCGAGTCGGCAGAGTTAACAGAACGCTGTGTCAAAGAAGCCAACATACATGCCCCTCTTATGATTATGCGATCGGACGGCGGAGTTATGGACATTGCTTCGATGCGCCGCAAGCCTATTCTGACGATGCTGTCCGGCCCAGCTGCTGGTGTTGCCGCCGCCCTCATGTTCCTCAAAATATCCGATGGCATTTTTCTGGAAGTGGGAGGAACGAGCACCGACATTTCCGCTATTCATAACGGGCGCGCCAAGATTCGTTCTGCTGAAGTAGGCGGCAACCAACTGCTGATGAAAACTCTCGATGTCCGAACGGTTGGAGCAGCAGGAGGATCGCTGGCGCGTTTGAATCATCAAAAAATTGTCAGTGCTGGTCCACGCAGCGCGCATATTGCAGGCTTTAATTACGTCGCTTTTGCAGAGCAACTAAACGAGCCAACCGTATCACTGCAATCGCCGCTTCCCGGAGATCCTGATACTTACATTGCCATAAAAGAAAAGACAAGCAGCGCAAGCAGTCCCACTTACTGCTTAACACCGACGTGCGCCGCCAATCTTCTCGGATTTGTGCCACCTGATAATTGTGCCGCCGGTAATCTTGAAGCAATCGGAAAATCATTTGAAGCACTCGGCAAAATGTTAGGCAAAAGTGCAGCCGAATGCGCGGAAGAATTTCTTAGCCGCGCTGCCGACAAATGCGCACCAATTGTGCGTGATCTCATTCGCGAAGCAAAACTCGACGATAAGACGGTAACTATCTACGGTGGGGGCGGCGGCGCGGCAGCGATTGTTCCCTATTTAGCCAAACGCCTGAAACTAACTTTCGAGTTGGCAGCAGAAGCAGATGTTATTTCGGCTATCGGCGTGGCACTGGCGATGGTGCGAGACACAATCGAACGCCAGGTAGTCGATCCGTCCAATGAGGACATACTGCGCATAAGACAAGACGCTTACAATTCCGTACGGGCGATGGGCGCAGCCGATAACACCATTGATGTGTTTGTTGAATATGATTCGCAGCTGAGCATCTTGCGTGGAACAGCAGTAGGTTCTACCAGCAGTGTAGATCCCGCCCAATCACCAACTGATATGTCCGATGCAAGCAAGTTGAGTTTGGTTGCGCGCTCTATGCAATTGCCGGAAGAAAATGTTCGTCAATCGGTATCCAATCAAGCATTCTCTGTTTATGCAGGGCAGCCACAAGATTCTCCCTGGCTCGAATTTTTCACGCAAAAGCGCACCATTTTAAGAGTGATCGATCAGACAGGCACTATCCGTTTCCAGTCAAAAAATGGCGATGCCTCACTTGCCAGTAAAGCGGAAGCAGAAAATGCCATCGCTCAAATGGCAAACAAATGGGCACGTTGGGGAGATGCCGGCAAGTCTGTGCCGAACATTTTGCTTTTAGCAGGCAACAAAATTCTCGATCTTTCCGGACTGGCCGATCTCGATCAAATTTTGACCCTGGCTCGCCTGGAACTCGAAAAATTTCCAAACGACGATAAGATCATCGTGTTGGCAACACCTAATTACTGAGGACTCTCATGGCAGGCACCTCAGGTCCATCACCAGTCCAACTGGCGAAACTCGGGCAGTTAATACCGCCTCCTCTCCTCAATGATTTTTGTCTTGGTATAACGGAATTCAACTCCGGTCTCTATTTTGAATGCCATGAGACCCTGGAAGGCGTCTGGCGCAAGCAAGAAGGAGAAGAGCGTGAGCTGACCCAGGGCATCATTCAAATTGCCGTAGGTTGTCACCATCTATGTCGCAACAACAAAATCGGTGCTCTCAAACTTTTCAGGCGCGGCCTTTCTCGGGTTGAAAAATTCAAGAACGCGGAAACCGGACTTTGCTTGACCGACCTATGCAGTCAAGTGCAAAATCTGATTTCTCTTGGAATATCCGAAGAAAATGCTGCTGATAATTTTTCTCATCCGGCTTTGCGTTTCGCTTAGCTTCTTCCGAATCGGTCCATATAGCCGCAAAGAGGAACGGTCCCGGTTGTTGAAAATAGATCAAGCAGTTATCATCACCTTCTGAAAAATAAGTTTGAAATAGCGTTCAGTCTGGAAAAATGAATTGGAGTGACATATGGTGACATCGATCACCAATGCTTCTGGAATGTTTGGGGAAATTTGAACTCTAGTACCACAATCCTCGTAGTGGATGACGAGCAAGCTCATACACTTTTGATTTCCGAACTTTTGAAAAAGTCCGGTTACAACTGCAATGTTGCCAATGATGGGTTTAAAGCAATCGCGGCTTGCAAGGTGCGCACTCCCGATTTGATTATTCTCGATTTGCACATGCCTCTTATGGGCGGTGTCGAGGTACTAACCAGGCTTCGCGCTGAAGAAAAGACTAAAGATATCCCTCTTATTTTTCTTGGCAATAAAGATGTATCTACGCCGGGCTTTCCAACTTCCGAATCGGAAGAGGATGTTCTGGTTAAGCCTTTTGAACCGAACGAATTGCTTTCAAGAATCAAATCTGTTCTCAAACAAAAAGTGCTTTCCGAAAAACTGAAAGAAAAAGAAGGTCAAATCAAAGATCTAGCTCTAGTTGATTCCGTTACTGCACTTAAAACGCCTAGATTTTTAGCCGAATTTCTAAAGACGCAAATCAAACAGTCGCGCCGTTACAAACTGCCACTCAGTGTCATTGTTACTGAGATAGACCAGGCTCATGTTATTGAAGGACAGCGCACCAAAAAATTTGCTGATGAACTAATGGCCGAGATTTCGAAATTTGTCTCGGAGCAATTACGTGACTCTGATATTTGCGCAAGAACAGATCCGTTTGAAATCACATTAATCCTGACAATGACCGACAAAAAGGGCGCCATTGAAGTAGCAGAGCGCCTTCGCAATAAAGTCAGACAAACATCTTTCACAGCCGGAGGCGAGCCTGTTGTTGTAACAGTTAGCCTTGGACTTTGCCAATTTGCCGAAAATATGGATGAAAACGGCGACACCCTTTTATCCCATGCCAGGGCGGCTCTCACCCAAGCTCATGAAAGCGGTGGAGACGTTACCCTCATGGCCGAATGATGATAAGATCAACCAGTCGGGGCGTAGCGCAGCTTGGTAGCGCGTCCGTTTCGGGTGCGGAAGGCCGGAGGTTCAAATCCTCTCGCCCCGATTTTTTGAATCTCTAACCATCATGAGGTTGCTTTGTTCGCCTATTTGCACGGCACGATTCAAAGCAAAGAAATTTCCGCCAGCGCCGCCGATCGAATTGTTCTCGATGTTGGTGGTGTTGGTTATGAAATTATGGTATCTCGCCGTACACTGTCCACGCTTGGCGCAATCGGCGATATCGTCACCATTCACACCGCTTTATCCATAAAAGAAACGGATTGGTCCATTTTCGGCTTTTCCAGCTTGGAAGATCGAGAGCTGTTTCTTTTAATGCAGTCTGTGACCGGCATTGGTCCAAAACTTGCCCTTGCTCTAGTCGGAAATTTCAGTGCCCGCCAGCTTGCTGAAGCGATCATCCACGAAGATCAAAAATTCATTACACAAGCGCCTGGCGTAGGCACAAAAGTGGCACAACGCATTGTTTTAGAACTTAAGGCTAAAATCGAAGATTGGTATCAAAAACGAATTTCCACTTCTGT
Organism: Actinomycetota bacterium; assembly: GCA_903970355.1. Taxonomy (GTDB): domain Bacteria; phylum Cyanobacteriota; class Vampirovibrionia; order Obscuribacterales; family Obscuribacteraceae; genus CAJCIF01. Next base: position 566 of record CAJCIF010000493.1, on the reverse strand, counting down.
ATCCGAACCAACTTCAAAATCAGCCGTCGCAGAAGAAGTGCGTACCATTCTAGACGGGCTTGGCTACACAACAACAGAAATCAACCTCGCTCTTATCGAAGCCAAAAAGGCTAACATAACAGAGGATGTCGAAACCCTGGTAAGGCACAGCTTACGAACGCTTGGAGCGTCAGCGCTTAATTGAATTCGCAGAGCTTAGCGGCTTCATTGAAAGGACTTTTAACCGGCTTGGTCTTCGGAATACTGGTATCTGCTCTGCCGGTATTGCTCATAAAACATCGCAAGCCAATTGAGTTCTTCACAGATCAACCCTCGGAACGATGGGGTTTGTATGGCATTGTTTTGATTGTTTCTGCTGCCGTATTTGCCAAGACCTTTTTGCATACAACGCGCTCTGAAATAGACCAGACCACCGTAAGCGAAGCGAATGTTGTAGTACATCCCATTCTTGCCCTCATCAAAAAATACGGTTTCGAGCTGATCGCCACTGCGTTTTTGTTCTGGTATACGGCTTGCGCTGCACTGTGCGAAAAGCTTCGCATCTTTATGCTGCCTGATGCGCTTCG
>CAJCIF010000492.1 GCA_903970355.1 Actinomycetota bacterium | reverse complement strand
GCGTCCATGTTCATGCTTTGCACACCGCCATAATTGCCCATACCGCTGCCGCCATAATCAGTGGCATCAGTATTGAGCAATTCTTGCCAATAACCTTCTTTTGGTACACCAATAATGTAATGTCCTCGTGGTACCGGTGTGAAGTTCAGTACCACTAAAACCGGCTCTCCTGAATCATCTTTTCGCAAGTAAGAGAGTACGCTTTGATCGACATCCTGGCAGTCTACCCATTGAAAGCCTTGTGGCTCGCAATCGTGCACGTGAAGTTGCGGACAGCGTTCGTAAAGCACATTGAGATCCCGCGTTAGCTTTTGAATGCCTACATGCATTGGGCTGTCTAAGAGATGCCAATCGAGACTTGCTTCGTGATACCACTCGTTTCTTTGTCCAATCTCACCACCCATAAATGAAAGCTTCTTGCCTGGGGTCGTATACATGTAGGCGTACAGTAAGCGCAGATTGGCAAATTTCTGCCAGTCATCACCAGGCATTTTCTCAAGAAGAGATCTCTTTCCATAAACCACTTCATCGTGTGAAAGAGAAAGAACAAAATTTTCTGAAAAGGCGTAGAGGCTGCGGAAAGTTAGTTTGTTGTGATGGAACTTACGGAAAATAGGTTCTTTACTGAAGTAATCGAGGGTGTCATGCATCCAGCCCATGTCCCACTTATAGCCAAATCCAAGACCACCGAGATAAGTAGGTCGGGAAACAGAGGGCCATGCTGTAGATTCTTCCGCAATGGTCACAACATCTGGATGTTCTTGATAGATACGTTCGTTTAGTTTTTTGAGGAAATTCACTGCTTCAAGGTTTTCTCTGCCGCCGTAGTTGTTCGCAACCCATTCGCCATCTTTACGACCATAGTCCAGATAAAGCATCGCTGAAACAGCATCCACACGAATGCCATCAACATGGTATTTGTCGAACCAGAAGAAGGCGTTGCTTGTTAGAAATTCATCGACTTCGTATCGACCATAATTGAAGACATACGTACCCCATTCTTTGTGCTCACCTTGCCTAGGATCAGCATGTTCATAGAGATGTGTACCATCAAAAATTCCTAGAGCATGCCCGTCGCGTGGAAAATGCGAAGGGACCCAATCAACAATTACACCAATGCCAAGTTGGTGAAACTTGTCTACCAGGTACATGAAGTCATGAGGCGTACCAAATCGACTTGTTGGTGCAAAATAGCTGGTAACTTGATATCCCCAAGAAGAATCAAGTGGATGCTCAGCTACTGGCAGAAACTGGATATGGGTGTAGCCCATGTCCTTAACGTATTGAGGAAGCACGTCAGCGAGCTCTCGGTATGTTAGCCAGCGATTTTCCTCATCCGGTACTCGCCGCCAGGAACTCAGGTGTACCTCATAGATACTGATGGGCGATTTTATATTGTGTTTTTTCTTTCGGTTTGCAAGCCAATCTTGATCAGACCATTTGTAACCATCCAACTTAGTAACAATGGAAGCTGTTTTTGGACGCACTTCGGACTGAAAGGCAAATGGATCCGATTTTTCCGCTACAGATCCGTCCTGGGCACGAACTTTGTATTTGTAAATAGTACCTTCCGGAAGATTAGGTATAAACGCGGTCCAAATTCCAGATCCATGCAGTGGTTGCATCAAACCATTGGTTTCATTCCATTGATTGAAGTCGCCAACGACAGAAACGGACGCTGCTCGTGGCGCCCAAACGGCAAAGTGCGTACCTTTTTCAGAACCGTTGTCGATTAAATGTGCGCCTAATTTGTCGTAAAGACGGTAATGGGCACCTTCAGCGAAAAGATGAAGATCGTAACCTGTCAAATGTTCAACTGCTTGCATGGAGACTCCTAAGGCGCATCAGTATCTGGTTCGCGGCATCTATTGACTACAAATAGTCTACGCTGTTTCCAGAAAATAGTATTGTATTCTCTTTGGAATCAGAAAGCTGAAGAGTCCGGCATCTTTGGGCTTAGCACCACATACGATATCGCAATAGGTTTAAACAATGATTTTGTCTCCAGCAGAACAAAAACTCAATGATTTGTGGGAAGAACATTGCCGTTATGAATTTGTCGATCACAACGTCGAAGCTGTTATGGCCACCATGATAGACAACCCATACGTCAATCATATTCCGACCATGACAGGCGGCACAGGTAAGAAAGCACTCGCCGAATTTTATCAAAATCACTTCGTATCTTGTTTGCCAGCCGATACTGAGATTGTTTCAGTTTCAAGAACAATTGGACAAGGACGGCTTATCGACGAAATGATCTTTTGCTTCACGCATGATCGTGAAATAGATTTTCTATTGCCTGGAGTTGCACCGACCTTCAAAAGGGTAGAAGTTCCAACCATTGCAATAGTCACTTTTGAAGGCGACAAAATCGCAAACGAACATATTTACTGGGACCAAGCCTCTGTCCTCGTGCAAATAGGATTACTAGAGGCTAACGATCTACCAATCTGCGGCTCCGAACAGACGGCCAAACTAAAAGACAAACACTTGCCATCCAATCAATTTATTCGAAAATCTGACGAACCGACTCGTCGTTAGCCTCATTTTTAGATTGCGAACCTAGTTCGAGAAAAAGACAAATTTCGAACACCTAGAAAAAATAGAAAAATGGTGGATCAGGCAGTGCAAAGCCGTTCAAAATCTGACAAATTTCGAGTAGGACTTGTGAGCAAGGTCCTTTTTTTCACGCCGTTCGAGATAAAGACAAATTTCGAACGGGGTGAAAAAAAGGAAAATGGAGAACAGGCAGAGTTTGTTTGTCGGGAATTTTTGTTACGTTAGGTCGAGGACAAGACGAGGAGCTTTGTTTCGTCCGGCTTTTACTTCTTCGAAGGCATCATTTATTTCCTCAAGCTTCCGTTTCTCATAGAGCACGCGAGTTTTACCCTGCATGTGGAGTTCGTATGTCTCTCGCAAATCGACACGATTGCCAACGATTGATCCGCGAATGGTTATGCCTTTGGCAATTGTAAGGAGTATGGGAATTTCAAAAGAGCTGTTAGACAGACCTACTAAAACCATCGTGCCGTTGCGCTTTAGACAATGGTAGGCTTGCTCGCAAGCTTTCTGATTGGCAACAAGAACAATTGAGGCATTAGCACCCCCCAATTCTTTTATGGCTTTAGCCGCATCAACTTTAGAAGCGTCAACAACATATTCGGCACCTAACTCTTTGGCTAACTGCAGCTTTGATTCTTGCAAATCTACAGCGACAACAGTGGCGCCTCGTATTCGTGCATATTGAATAGCAAGATGGCCAAGACCACCAATACCAAATATTGCAACGAGATGCGATGAACCTGCACCACTTACTTTTACAGCTTTGTATGTTGTTAGTCCCGCACAGCTCAAAACTGCTGCTTCGAACGGGTTCATATTGGGGGGAACCACACCGGCGTAACGAGCATTAACTTTGGCGTACTGAGCGTAACCACCGTCAATATTCAAACCAGCATTCAATTGCTTTTCGCAATATGGTTCCATTCCGGTAACGCAAAGATCGCAATCACCACAAGCGTAGGCAAGCCAGGGTAGACAAACGCGATCGCCTAATGAAATGGAAGTTACACCTTCGCCTACATCTTCAACAATGCCTACCGCCTCGTGTCCAAGAATAATTGGTAGTTTTGGTTTGAAACGAAGTTCACCCTGCGCGGTGTGAATATCAGTGTGGCATAACCCACAAGCTTCTGTCCGGAAGACAACTTCACCAGGTCCGGCAACAGGTTTGGGAGCACTTCCAATGCGCAGTTTTTCGCCAAATGCGGTCAAGAGAGCCGCTTT
>CAJCIF010000491.1 GCA_903970355.1 Actinomycetota bacterium | reverse complement strand
AGCGAAGGCCTTAATCGATGCCGGTGCTTCCAGATTGGGAACGTCGGCGGGCATTCAAATTGTTTTGGGTTCTAAACAGGAAGCTACTGCAGCTGCCTACTAACTGCACGGATTTAACAACAAGGGTGATATTACACGTGGTATCGATAACAAATCGTTTTTCTTCATTGATTGCAATTGTTGGATTCACTTTCGTCGGTCTTCTTCCGGCTGCTTTTGCGGATGCCGAAATGGATGAGGCTTTGCAAAAAGGTGATGAGCTGTTTTCAAAAATGAAAGTGAAAGAGGCAATCCCACAGTACAGGGAAGCGGTTCGCATCGCACCTGACAGCGCAAAAGCACACCATAAGCTGGGAGCTGCTCTCGCCTCGAATGAAGACTACGATACAGCCTTACTCGAAGAAGAAACAGCCATCAAGCTAGATCCCAAATATTTTCTGCCGCACATCATAAATGGCCAAATTTATGCAAACCAGGGGAAATTGGATAAAGCGCTTGCCGAATTTAAGCAAGCGGTTGCTCTAAAGCCGACAAGCTATCGCGCTCATTTAGACCTTGGTTATGCGCAGCTTCAGTCCGGACATCCGGATGATGCCATCCAAGCTTATGAAGCGGCTGCTAAGCTAGAACCGAAGGATCCTACTCCACACCTGAATCTTGGCGTTATTTATTCACAGAAAGGTGACTTTACAAATGCCTTGAAGGAAGAAAATACCGCTCTTGATTTGAATCAAAAAATTCCTGAACCATATATCAACCTTGCCAATGTTTACGCAGACACAGGCAAGATTGATCAAGCAATTGATAAGTTCAACGAGGCTTTGAAGATTTCTCCTAATCATCCGAATGCTCGCAGCGGATTAGGTTGGATGTTAGATCGAAAAGGCTTCTACAAAGATGCAATTGCAGAACAGAAAAAAGCTCTCAAAGTAGCTCCTTATTTTGCACCGGCAAAACGCAGACTGGCACTTGCACTTCAACATGATGGTCAGACCGAGCAAGCAGATCAAGCCTTTCAAGATTGCTTGAAGATTGCTCCAAAAGACGTGACTGCCCACGTTGAATATGGTCAATTGTTGGAAAGCAAAGGTGATAAAACGGCAGCCACCGAACAATATCGCAAGGCTCTCGAAATAAACCCGCAAGCTAAATTAGCTCAGGATGCCCTGGACAAGCTTGCTTCAACAACATCGACAAAATAAACAAACTATAGTTCCGGACAATACAACAGTTTCTTTCTTGTCCATTCAGTAAATGATTGATTGAGACTTTCGGCCAGTGCTTGGCGTTCGCATCCTCTCAAGCGAGAATAGGCGTAAGCACAGGCTTCTTCCAGTGTGGTTCCGGCAAGAAGAGGTGTGAGGGTGTAGTACTCCGAGCGGCTGGCCGGGGTGAAATAGACATCTGAACCGATGCGATGCACCATTAAGTAGTTGCGTTTAGGGTTTGGAGTTGTTCGCTTTTTTGAGGTTCGCGTTTTTTCTATTGCTGCATTTGAGACAAGATGAAGTGGCAAATCTTTTTTGTATTCAACCAGGAAATCATCAATAGCGTAATGCAAGCTGAAAAGAGAAAGATGCGGTTGCAATTTCAACTGCATTTGACCGGATAGAATCTTTGGTGCAAATTCCGGCAAAGGTGGATCGTATGCTGCGGCTGTCAGGGCTTTTATATCGGCCCATTCAACAAGAGCTGTTTCATAAGCCATGCGTGAAAATGGAGCCGAAAGGTGCGGATTATCCTTTATGAACGCAGGCAAATTTTCGCCGAGATCTTGCAATGCAAATGTGTTGGAAGGAAAGGCGACGAGATATGCTTCAGCCAGTTGAACGAATTTATCTTTGCCGAGAATTGCTAAAACACCTGGAAAATCTTCCCAAATGCAGTCGAGCATTCGGTACCAATATTGCCTGTTGTAGATTTCGAGTCGCTCGAAACTGGAAAGTGTCTTGCTGGGTTTTATAAAACTTTCGGCTATTTTTGCCGTTGAAAATCGGCCGTGACGGCTTTGCATATCATTGCCGTCGAGCGGTTTGAATAGTAGATCAGCCATAAGTTTGAGCGCTGCCTCGGTGGCATCGATCTCTTTTTTAGCTGGCGGTTGCTTTGCTAAAGGCATCCGTAATCCTTCTTATGTATATGTTGGCTTTGAGGGCTTCTTTATGCACTTCATCAAAAGAGGGAATATTGTCGTCCCACTCAAGCAATGTATTAGTTGGTCCGATCAATTCTATTGTGCGCTCGTAAAGCGACCAAACTGAATCGCAAACGGGATGATCGTGCGTGTCCAGTTTGTATGTTTCCATGTCGGTGTGTCCGGCAATGTGAATTTGTCCAATGCGCTCGTGCGGAATTTTGTCTAAATACTCAAAGGGGTCGAATCCGTGATTGGAGGCGGCTACAAAAACATTGTTCACATCAAGCAAGATACCGCAATCTGCTTGTTCAGCTACTTCCGAGAGAAATTGCCACTCCGTCAATTCGGAAATATTGAATTCAAGATAGCTGCTGATATTTTCAACGCAAATCGGTTTTTCAATAAAGTCCCTAACGTATTTGATTCTTTCAGCTGTATTTTTCACAGCTTTAGAGGTATATGGAATAGGAAGCAAATCGTGAGTGAAGCGCCCGTCTGTGCTGCCCCAACAAAGATGGTCTGTGACAAAGGGAGTTTTAGTTCGGTTAACGAGAGCTTTTAGTTTTTTGAGGTGGGTGCGATCGTACGGATCTGTAGATCCGAAATAGAGGGACACGCCATGCTGCACGACCGGATAATCTGCCAAGACGGCATCAAGCACCTCCAGGGGGCGGCCGCCATCTATCATGTAATTCTCGGAGATGATCTCAAACCAATCCAGCTTCGGTTTCTTCGTCAAGATATGCTCGTAATGTGGAATTCGTAATCCGATTCCAATTCCGAGGTCTGTCATACCGTTGAAGCGATTTGGTGGCACTAAATCATTCCAAAAAAAGTACCGGTCCATAAAAAAAGTGCCGGCAGATTTTTGTTCTGCCGGCACTTTAGTTTGCTACTTAGCTTTGCAGCCGCTCTTGCCTTTGCAGGAAGATTTTCCTTTGGAAGTCTTCTTGCCTGTACATTTGCTTTTTTCTGTCTTTTTGGTTGTTTCAGTACTTGTGCTGGTGCTTGTGCTGGCGCTGTCATCGGCGGCCAGAGCCAATCCGGAAAGCATACCAGTGAGGGCGGCAGCGGCAATGAAAGCAGTACCTGCTTTAGATTGTCTCATCATTGAACATACTCCTTTAGTAGTTGTCAAATAGCGATATCAACGTCATATTAGTGAGAACGATCGCTTTTCTCTTTTATTCCAAAACGCGCCAATTGTTTTTTAACGCAGCTTCGTCGGAACATACATTACACGACTCAGCCATAAATAATGATATGGAGTTAGGAGCCAGGATAAATTTCTGGTTTGTAATGCAAGCTACATTTCTGTCTGTACAGCCCCAATACGTCGGGTAAACGGCATTTTGGTATTTTCTGGCACAGTTCAAGAACGGTAGTTTTCAATTGCACCACGATCAGTGCGGATCAAAAGTTGGCTATGCATCCGCAAGGGTGCGCTTGGCATCATGACTAAAGCGCGCCCGCTATCTTGATTACCAGCAAACTGGTTCTTTGCAACATCTTAAAACTCAGCGTGCCACTGAATATGGTGCCAACTGGTTGTGAATAACACAAACTTTCAAGCTTCGCTCAAATGAGCAAAACTCAATCAGGGAATCCCTGAGTAACGCCAAAACGGTATTTTGGGTAACGAAATCGTACTTTAAGTGGGTACGCCGGCGGTTGTAGACTTTAAGCATGGTATTAAAGTGGTTGGAGACCTGTCCGGAGACCGGCATTCTAAATGTTCAGCAAGTTAGATTGGCAACACGCCAGCCCATTAGAAAAATTCATTGCCATCGTAGAGAGAATAACCATAGTCCTGGGTGTTCTCACTCTTGTTTCTTTCATTGGGCAGTTTTTCTGGTTATTCGACTTGATGAGTCACTTCCGCCTGCAATTCGTCTTTGCTCTGGTAGCAATGATTGTGATTTTGGCTGTCACTAAGAAAGGAAGAATGGCTGGTATAGCTGTTTT
>CAJCIF010000490.1 GCA_903970355.1 Actinomycetota bacterium | reverse complement strand
AGTGAAGCGAGTATTTCCCCGACGGACATTTGGCGATAACCCCCAATTTGGTCATCCCAAATGCATCCCTCCTCCGCTGCGGATTGGCGGATAATGGAGGCGATATCCCCCGCAAGATCGGTTGCGGCTTGAGGAAGTACCGTGGAAAGGCTTGAGAATGGGACACCGCCTCCCAAATCGGCGTACACCTCAACGTCGCCGACCGTCAATCCAATCGTCAGGTCGATTGGAACAATGAAATCGACGAGGCCTGCGACTGCTCCATATTGTAAGGACACCTTCCGCTCGAGAGACGAAAGGGCCCTGTTCAGACAGACCTCGAGAGTCCGCGGCACGCTGCTCTCCGCAGAGAAGCGAGTCACGAATCTCCGATACTCTCTAAGACCAATTCCGGTATTCGGGATATTGGCCTCGACGGTGATGTAGGAACTGGCGTTCGCAAGGAGCGCTTCCATTAGCGAGAAAAATTGAGTTGGCATAGAGGTTCTTCTTTCTGAGTTGAATTTCGAACAGGAAAACAGAACGGCGGACAGGGGTTCAGTCTGTCCGCCGGTAGTGGGTTATAGTGGCCCGGTATCGGTGATGGTGGCACCTTTGCCACGCAGTCGACACCAGGATAATCATTCAGCAGCGGTTTCCGGAGCCGGTTCAAGCGAACCAGCTGCCGTGTTCCAACGCTGACCGGTCGGAATTTCTTGAAGATTCCCGCCGGCGTCCGGATATAGGCCGTCAGGCAGTGTATCCAGTTCGCCAGTGGCCGTCACGTACTGGCCTTCGGGAATGGGCTCAACTTGGTAGGTTTGGATGTTGAAATAGTGTCCGGCCAGAGTCGAAACCAAACGGTCCTTGTCATAGTCGAACGTTGTGTCGGGCGGCAACGGCACAACTGCGCCGTCCGCATTCAGGTAGTGGTCCTCGGGAATGTCGCGTAACTCCTCAGCTTCGACGTCCCAATACTTGCCCCGCTCTTTGGCCCTAAAGCCATTGAGCTTGTAGTCGAAGATGGTGCCATCGGGAAGATCATCCAGGTCACCATCTTGATCGACAAACATGCCCTCCGGGATGTCCGAAACGGCACCGAATTCCAGGTCATAAAACTGGCCCGGGGTTGTTGCGTAAAGGAGACTGCGAGTGTAGTCATAGGCGGTCCCATGCGGAAGATATTTGATTTCACCGTCTTCGACATAGGTACCTTGTGGGATTTCCTCCAGGATACGAGCATTTGGGTTCCAGAACTGACCGTCCGGAATCTCGGCGAGCCCACCATCGGGCGTTGGATACTTTCCTCGTGGGATTTGTCGAACTTCGCGGTTAGCGACGTCCCAGTACTCGTTTGCCCCAAGCGAATGGAAACCGAGACACTCATGGCACGGGTACTTGCCCCACGGAGCGTTCTGAGCATCTGATTCTTCCAGAGCCTTTAGAACTTCCGGTGGAAAGAAAGATGCAACCCGGTCTCGAGTAACCAGGTGGCCGCCCATCTCTTCGCGGAGCATTTGCAGCCGTTCGACCTGTTCGGCTATAGAGTGAATACCGCTGCAATGACGGCAGCGGTATGAACCCTTCGGAACTTCTTCTTCCGGGGCGAATTGGCCCAAATATTCGAGCCGGACGGCCAGGAAAGGCAAACCCAATTGGTTGAGGATAGCCCCGATCGGATCATATGCGGCGTCTTCACTGCCCCGCTGCACATAGCACTTCCTGCTGTTGTCCCAGCTTAAGCCATGTTCGGCGTTATGCTGGTGCAGAGCTGCAACCATCTCTCTCGGAAAACGCACTGTTATCGTTTTCAAAGCGCGCGGAAGTTCGCCTAAGGTAACGCCTTCCAATAGGCCGCCCTCGACGGCAAATTGAAGTTCGCCGCTGGTCAAAGCGATTTTGAACCTGACTTTAGTCTCGGAAATCAGGTTTGCGAAATGGCCCCAGCGGGTGCTGGAGAGCTTTGTCCATGCCTTAGCGAACAGCTGCTGAAATGCAGTGTCCAGGCTAACTTCTATAAGGCTCTGGACGCCAGATTCTGCCGAAAGTAATCCGGCAAAACTGGCACTGTGAACGATTTTTGTAAAACCCCGTTGGATAGTCCCTTCGAACGACAACATCGAAGGAGGATTAGGTGTTTCTGTAGTGAAGTTCATAGGAAGCTTCCTTTTTCTGCAGAAATTTTCCTTACACAATGCCTCTTCAAAGCAGCATCCACTTCGATAGTTGCCTATCGGAGTGGAAACCAATACCTGGCGCCTTACGTGGTTGTTGGCGTTGTTGCTCTTTGAAAAAAAAGTTGTGAAAGGAATACCTAAGCCTAGGTTTTAAAGAGGTGCTCGTTCAACGGATGCTGCGGAACATCGTTGTAAAGATTTCCGAATCAGCGAGCGAGCCCGTGATGCGGTAGTGCAGAAGTATTCAGAAGTGGTCGGTTAAATGCTGTTTCGATTTGCTTTACTTAGCTATATTCACAGCCAAATCGACGGTGTTTTGGTTTGCAGTACTGGCAGTCTGGGTTGGAGCACTGGCACCGTCATGATTGTTGGGTGTGCTCTGAGATAGTTGAGTGTTGGTGTAAGTTTTCGGCCAGTGATATTCCTGTACGAAAGCGCTTGTGGGAAGAGCTTTTCGTTGAGCATCTTGACTCTGATTGTAGGTGTCTAAGGAGTTCGAAAACGACTGATTAGCTGTATCTTGATCGTTGTATGGATATGGATAACGGCGTCCGCCTCGTCCGCCGCCACCGTAGCGTCTATGCTCTTCGGATGCCGTATGTGTCTCTTTTTCAGCAGCAGCCGCATTGAATTTCGAAGGAGCGCCACCAGGTGCCCCGCCGCCATGACCACCACCATGACCGCCACCCCCACCTTTCGCTTGTGCATTGAGTGGTGCGCTCAAAAATATCGCTGAAACGATGAGAACAGCTGCGAGGTTACTGCTTAAAGTTGGCATTGGTAAGAAGTCCAGAAGGGGCATATTCGAATATTACTTTTGTCATGTGTAGAGTGCGTGAATTGCTGGACGGCAAGTCTTCAACTAAGTACTTGCTTAAGTTCCGCGAGCACATTTATGGCATTAGTCGTAACAAGATCATACTTTGAAAGCCCAGTTTTTTCCTGTGCCATTGCCCATAGGAGCACTAGATAAGAAGCAAGATCAAAGTAAGAGATGTCCGGGTGCTTATGACCGCCGGAAGATGAGTAGCCTTGCAAAAAGCTCAAAAACAATTCCTTGTCTATAGAAGGCGTCTGGGGACTTTCCCAATCAACGGCAAACATCAACGCACCATAAGCACAGTCGATTTCGGCTGGGCCCAGATACATATAATTTGAGTCGAAATCGATAATTGCTTTTACCGATTCACCATCATAAAGAATATTGCCGGGGTGAAAATCACCGTGAATAAGAACCGGCGCAAACGTTTTTGCGGTCAAGAGATTTTTGATTGAATTCACGCTCTCACAGAGGCGGCTTAGCAATTCATTAGCCTCCAAATTTGCAAACAAATTTTCCATTTTAGAGCTCGCGTATGAAACCGGATGATTGTCAGGGACCACCGTATGTAGTTTTGGCACTATCTTTTTGCTGGTGGTGTGTAGGGCGAAGAGTGCCTTTCCTGCAGCATAAGCGTGGTTTGATGACCACGTTCTTTTAAGCCAATTAAATTGAGGAGCGCTCGCTATAAAAGGCCTGATTAGAATTCTCCAGTTGCCCGAGATCATAACTTGCCGCCCATTCCTGTTTTGCAAAAATGGCAGTGCAAGATGGCATCCAGCCTCGAAAAGTGCTGAGTTTACTTGTACTTCGGACTGTAGTTGCTCTTTTGTTTTTCGCCTATTTGCTTCAATAAGCAACTTATTTTCACCGGATACTAGAAATTGAATAGTGTCGTTTTGCGAACCGATGATTTCAATTTCCGCATTTTGATTGGCACTGTTCCAATCTGGCAGTTGCTTCAGCAGTGCTCGAAGGGCTTCATTTCCAATCATCTCTGGTTCCGTTCTCATAAGTGCAGTATTGTAGCGACACGAGGCGGAATGATGATAACCAATCCAACAGTGATACTGGTGTTGGCTGGAATTCTTTGGAGTTTTAGCGGCATCCTCATAAAATCGATTGCTCTGAATGCGCTAGCGATAGCTGGCGTTCGGAGCGCCATTGGGGCAATACTGCAGATTGGATATTTCAAGGCTACCGGGAGCGGACAAACGTTTGGAAAGAATAAGCTGCAATGGTTCGGCGCTGCCTGCCTATCAGCTAATACGATTGCACTTGTTAATGCGTTTCAAATGACGAAAGCTGCCAATGCAGTTTTTTTGCATTTTGGAGGTGTGCTCCTTGTTGCTTTTCTGAGCGGTCCAATCTTGCATGAAAAGCCAACCCGTAAAGATTGGTTGGTAGTGACAGTTGCTATTATCGGAATGTTTCTTCTGGTTGGAGATACATTTGAGAGCCGTGCTCTCACCGGTAATCTCATTGGCGTATTCTGCGGTATTACGATGGCTTTATCGACAATTTGTTTGAGGGCCCAAGCCAAGGTCGGCCAATCAGCCCTTGAGCAAGTGCTATTAGCAAATCTAATGACGGCCGCAATTGGGCTGCCCTTTTTGACAATTTCTCTTCCCCATAGCCTCCACGAATGGTGGCTTCTTTTAGTGTTGGGTGTGGTGCCATGGGGGCTGCCGGATATCCTCTATTGCAATGCTATTACTAAGGTACGTGCTTTGCGAGCTCTTCTACTTTGCTTTTTGGATCCGGTGCTAACGGCAGTTTGGCCATTCATTTTTATGGCGGAGGCACCAAGTACTCCAGCAATGATAGGAGCGGCCATCGTATCGATCGCCATTTTTTATCGAGAATACACACCTGGTGGGACTCCCGAAGAGACAGCTTAGCGTTGTCAGTAGAAGGCTGCGCCTCCAAATACGAAACTATGGTGGCAAAGTACTCTGATACCACCCGTGAAGAATTCTTTTGCATATCCAATGAAGTATGTTATCCTTGCCGGGTGTTTGGAAAAGTAACGGAAGGAGCTAGTAATGAAGAGAAGCATCAATGTCCTGGTGGCGCTGACGGTATCGTTGGCATCGATGCTACCGGCAGTGTCTCAAACTTACAACGGTCAGGCTCTTCAAGGCAAAGTTACGTTTGTTCCGATAGGCACAGCGTTAGATGCCTGTCTGACCAGCCCAATAGACACAGCTGTGGCTAAGCCTGGCGATCTATTCAGCGCTAAACTAAATGCACCACTTATGCTCGGAAGCGATCTAGTTCTTCCTTCAGGGACAACCTTGGAAGGACAAGTTGTTTCGTCTGATAAAAGCACCCTGGTTGGTATCAATGGCAAAGTCGGTATGAAGCTTATCGGCGCTGTCACGCCGGATGGAATTCACTATCCTCTATCCGCGACCATTACGACCAGCCAAGAAAAGGGCATCCACGAAACTAAGGACAACGAAATCAAAGGACGCAGCGGCAGCTCCAACATTAAATCTGGAATTGTCAGAACTGCAGCCTGGACAGCCGGTGGAACGTTATTAGGTATCTGCTTTGCGCCGATTGTCGGCGGAGCGGTTGGCGCTGGTGCTATTGCTGGTGTCGCCACCGGTGGCGGTGTTGGACTGGCGAGCAACCTCTGGCGTAAGGGTAAGGACGTTAAGCTCACGAGCGGAACGAAGATTCAATTCGCTCTCGATCAGCCAATGTCTCTAACCACAGGCATTGCCTCAAACGTTCAACCCACATCGAACGTTACGCATTAAGCAATGAAATAGGGTGGTCTTTGGGCCGCCCTATTTTTTTATTGGGGATGGAACATCTGGAATAGTTGGCGCATGCTGAACGAAAGTTGAATTGGTCGGCCGTGCGGGCAAGTCTCGTTGCGCGGGCAGTTGTACCAATCTAGTAACAGCTGCATTATTTGCGCTTGTGAAAGTGGCATACCGTTTTTGATTGCACTCTGGCAGGCAACAGATTTTGCAATTTCAAAACGAGCAGTGGAAGCAGTGCTTTCCATAAGTGATTGCACCAATTCTTGAATTACTTGCGGATAGTCCTGGTTAGCCAACTCCACCGGAAGTTGACAACAGGAAAATTTGCCGTCCTTTGTTTCGAACTCAAAACCAAGCTCGGCAAAATCGCTTAAATGATCGGATAAATAGGCGGTTTGATCTGCCGTGAGCGAAAGCGGACAAGAAATGATCAAGCGCTGCAAGTGGTCACTTTGGAAATCCGGATCATTCGCTTTGGATAGAATCTTTTCGTAGAGCACGCGCTCGTGGGCGATGTGTTGTTCGACGATTGTCAGTCCGGCCGTTGTTTCAACAAGAATGTAAGTATTCTGGAGATAGCCGGCAACGCGCCAATCGATCGGTAATTGTCTGATTGCTGGTTCGTCCGGTGCGAGTTGCTGCACTTGAGTTATGGAAGGTGTTGCATCCTGTTTCTCAAATAATCTGGCGGGTTCAGTCCACTCGTATTCTCGCTGAAATGCTGCCGGAGCCTGCATTACTGGCTCACTCACTCTCGCTACATCAATCATTGTTAGTGCTGGGGTATCGTAAAGTCCGTGCAAAGGAATTGAAGGACGATTACGAAGGGCGCGCACGAAATTGTGCTGCAAGAAAGCAAAGATTTGATTGCCCTTTGAATATTTGATTTCCTTCTTGGTGGGATGAATGTTGACATCCAGCTCGTTTGGTTGCAGCGAAAGAACCGTAACTGCAAGAGGAAAGCGCCCGCGCGGAATCAAATCCGTAAATGCATAATCGAGAGCTTTATAAGCAAGCGCGCATCGCACGGGTCTTTGATTCACTACCGAAAGAATGCTTCTGCGGTCGCCGCGAAAATCATTGGGGCTTGCCAGTCTGGCTTCAAGACTGAATCCGTTTTCCGGATCTTCAGCTCTCACCTCAATCAAAGTCTCTTTACCAGTAAAAAAGCCTGATTCCAAAAGCGTTTGGGTAAGTTCGCCTGAACCACTCGTGTTGAAACGTTGCTCGCCACCATATTCCAGCCGAAAAGAAACACCTGGATAGGTAATGGCAAGAGACTGCACCACTTCCTGAATGTGGCCAAACTCAGTGGCGGGCTTTTTAAGAAAGCTCAGTCGGGCTGGAACATTGAAGAAAAGATCTGCTACTTCAATAGATGTTCCTACGGCACAACCTGTTTCGCTTGCTTTTATAACGCCGGAATCGCATTCAATTAGCGTGCCTGCCACACTATCAGCGGTGCGGGTATAACACGAGACTTTCGCAACAGAGCTAATACTGGGCAAAGCCTCACCCCGAAAACCAAGTGTATTGAGCCTGTAAAGATCATCGGTGGAGCGAAGTTTCGATGTAGCGTGTCTCTGAAATGCCAATAGCGCATCATCTGCTTCCATGCCGCAGCCATTGTCTGAAACTCGAATGTCGCGACAGCCTCTTTCCACGGCAACAACAATGGCTGTTGCCCCTGAGTCTATTGAATTTTCGACAAGCTCTTTGACAACTGAAGCCGGGCGTTCAACTACTTCACCAGCTGCAATCTGGCTCGCAATGTGATCCGGTAGAACAAGGACCTTAGGCATGTGTCGAATATAACACCACAAGAAGGCGCTCGACGCTTAGGAAAGAATGAGATTTTCGGGCGGGTATCAAGGAAATATTGTTTCCATCTATTGCAGATATCGCTTTTCTTGGTGTGTTTTTTACCGCAATCGTGCGACCGATTGTGGTTGATTGAATTTCTCGCTGCAACCGACTGCCAATAGTTGTGCTAGCTGAGAATCTTGCGCTTTGCAAAGTTGCAGGGGTTCCGTGAGCCTCAGGACGGACAGTTTTCCTTAGAGTGCCAGTATTGGTTTTCAACTAAAAAAATCTCAAAAGGTAGCGCATTCGCTTCCAGCAGGAGCCCTCTATGAATAACAAAGTCACTGTGGCTGTGCTCATCCCCCGGCACAACGAGCCACTAGAAGCCATCATGACGACCATCACCGCCTGCATGAAGCTCGATAATTCGACATGCGATATCGTCGTTTATCTGCTCGATGACGGTCCAAACAAATCCACTCTGGCAGCAGATCTTGCCCCTTCAATCGGCTACCAGTACATCCCGACCCAGAATGGCGGCAGTGCGAAACCAGGTAACATGAACTTCGGTTTAAGACAGATTCCTGATACCGATTATGTTGCTGTAGTTGATGTTGGTGACGTTGCTTTTCCAGACTTTTTGACCAGTGCAGTAAGGCTTCTGGAAGAGGACAAACGCCTTGGTTACGTTCAGGGGAGAACAACTACCGGGGTCGACGCTATCAACACAGTTCGCGGTGTATTTTCGCAGACTCAAGAGATTGCTTTTCTAGCGAACTCACTTGCAGCAGTATTCGGAGAAAAATTTGCGCTTTGCACCGGTTCCATTTTTGTTGTGCGCCGCAAGGCGCTGGCGGAAATTGGTGGATTTCCGGAACGCAGTGTGGCTGATGATTATTCGATGAGCATGCATCTGACGGCGGCCGGTTGGATGAGTGCATTTACACTGGAAACGGTGGGAAATGTTCCTTACCCAGCAGGTCTTTTCAATTCTATTCGGCGCGAACTACGCTGCATTCTAGGTAGTCTGCAAGTCTGGTTGCAGAAGCCGAATCCACTTCAACTAACCAACATTCCGTTTCGTGCCCGAATTAAACTCGGATTGATGCCGCTCACGCACTTGTTAGAGAGTCTCAGTCCATTCTTCCTGATCTTACCGGTGGTGGCACTGACCATTGGTCCGTCTTCGGCTTGGAGGAATTGGCTTTTCCTTTTGTGCTCAGCTGGATTGAGCATAGGGGGACGTTTGCTGTGTGGTGTAGCACGCCGCCAGAGTTTCTGGTGGTCGACACTCTATACAACAATTGCATCCTGGCTGCTTTTGAGGGGACTTTTGAAGTTCGTTCTCAATCCTGCCGCTACCACTTTTGTTGTCACAGATAAAGGAAAAAGCAAGTCGCTTCCCAGACAGGCATTCAAATATTTGTATCGCCCGCTCTTGGCTGTTTTGATTGTCTATGTGCTAGCAACAGTCTGGTTTCTGCACCAACCGGTAGTGGTGATGCACCACTGGACTTACGCGATCGCCCTCCTGTCCTGGACTTCTTACATGGTAGGCGGTGTCGTGCACGGCATTCTTATTTGCTGGAAATCAATTTTTACTCGGGCGGGAAGACAGGGTGTAACCGCCTGAGAAAGACAGGTTCTGGCATGGGGCGAGGCTCTCGCCCCTTCTCTTTCAGGTCGCTATATTAGGTTATATAGTTAATCTAAAAGCCAGATACGGACTTTGTTTGTAGGTTGCCGCAACAGTTAGTAGAACTCGCGCGTGACGAGCTAGGTTGACTGAGAGATTACGCTGAACGAAGTTTTGTAGAGCATCGCTTGGCAACACTACGAAACGCACTTTTGGGAATTCGAAGGAGCTGCGATCGAAGCAATTTTCAGGAGCGAATCTATTGCAGAGGAATCCCGTAAATA
>CAJCIF010000489.1 GCA_903970355.1 Actinomycetota bacterium | reverse complement strand
AGTTTATGAACGCCACCAAAAAACCTTGTTGAGTTTCGAACTGTTCCATGGACATGTCTTTATAGCGGCGTGCATATTCCTTTGTGTTGTCCGCAAAGTAATTGTTCACAATCACCGGTGGCACAACGTCTTTTCCTGGTTCGAAATCGCCCGAGCTGTTTGAGATTGCTCGCAAAAGATCTTTGGCATCCTGAGGTTTCCGCTGCGAATTATTCAATTCTTCTTTTGAGCTAAAAGATGAGAATAATTGAGAAGCAACGCTATGTGCTGCATCGTGCAGGCGTATAAGCGGAACATGTTGCTGGAGCCACCAATCCATTTGTTCAAGCGAATTGGTGAATGTATATTGACTAACTGGAGCCAAATCTACATAAGGTGCAAAGAACTTAAACGTTTCTGTTGAACTAACAGATGGCAACGTACCGTCTAGAAAGAAGCGAGGGCTGACACCAAGCACGACCAATTTTGGTGGCGCGTGTTCAAAAAGCGCTTTAGCAATTACGTATTGATCGGATGCGACTGATCCAGCCGTGGCCAGGTTGAGAGCGGATAGTTTGACGCCCTTTTTTCTCAAGGCACTGATGAAACCAACCGGGCGATGGTCGGTAACACAATCGCGCACTTCGTGTGTGAAAAATGCATCGGCTTGAAACATGGCCGAATTCATTTGCGAATCACCGAGCAAAACTATGTCTGCCGGTTGATTTTGAAAAAATGAACGGGCTAGCCACCATGCCCACGGTGCTCTTTGAGCACGCTCGAAATCCGACTGTTCTATGGCAGTACGGCTCAATTGTGGGCGATCGATTGCCAGGTTGGGCATAAGAGCAAGATTGATAGCAATCCAGCTAACCAGTGCCACAATGAATGCAACTGGACGAGTTTGAATCCGCTCTTGCGACCGTCTAATTTCTTTCGGTTGTTCTTTTACGATGACGGCGCTATTCATAGTGATTCTGCTTCTGATTTCGTGGCAACTTTAGTCTTCACGTAAGGCAATCCGAGCGCTTGTGTAAGAGCTTCTTGCTTTGTGACTTCGTTACTCAAAAGGGCAATCATGCGAATTGCACCGCGCGTGTTAAGGTGCACGGTGTCACCGAAGTCGTCATCGGAAAAAGCGCTTGTGTTGTCAAAATCGAGAAAGGCTGCCCCCTTCTCGTGCGCCAGGACGGTCAGGCTGTTCTTATAAGTTTCCCAGGCATAAGGTGCGATCAGATTTTTGTTGATGGAAGTAACCGGCATGGCAACAAGTAAAACCTGCGTGTGCCTGGAACGCGCAACGTCAAGAAGTTTGGCCATGAAGTTGAGCTGAGTGCAGAACATATCCCATTTCAACTCACCATAGCGTCGTTTGTATTCATCCAGGTTGTTATTAAAGCGCTCCTTATCGTTCTCGAGAACCGGCTTGAACAGGCATTCTCCGACTTCGACAGACATCGAGCGGTACTGCGGCAGAAGAACGTGTTTGGTGTGATTTGAGAGAACGCTGAAGTTACGGGCTGCCAGGAGATTGCTCACGGAGCTTGTCACTGAATTTGATACCATCTCACTAACTGCAGTGCGGGTACTGGCAGGAAGTATGGCTTCCGTCAAATAGTAGCCGGGGGAGCGATCGTTTTTGATAAAGGCTGGGTCCGGCTTTGAATCAAGACGAGCCAGCCATTGATAGGGATCGGTGGCTGTCGGGCTGTCCAGCAAGTTATCCATGAAATCGCGCGGGCCTACTCCGTAAATAACAAGTTTTGGTTGCTTGTTATCCTTGAGCAATAGTTTTTCAATTAAGTAAGCATCAGATGGCATCTCACCTGGCACTGCAAAATTGAAAGTTGTAACCGGCTTGCCGGTACGCTCTTTAAGAAGCAGCCCGAGCGTTACGCTTTCGTGATGGAGGGCTCCGTCGAGCGTTTTATTGAGAACTTTGGCATCAGTGAGGTTTATCGGTGTAAGAACAAGCGAGGAACCAAGCAAAACCAGATCAGGTGCTTTGGGGCGCTTCAAGTAATCGTCGATCGCACGCGTTATCCAGGTTTGCTCGGCGGCAGCAACCGAAGCAGGAGGAAAGCACGAGAACCGGAGCGTTAGAGCAAGAGCAAGGAATACACCTAGCGCCAGGAGAAAGCTCGGTAATTTTGATTGTCTGCCCAAAATTGGTCTCTAGAATTGGAAGTAAATGAAGCGTGGAGAACTATCTGGGCTGAAGATAGTTAACAGGCACATCATAACCACCATACATCCGACCTGCACCGCCCATGGTGGCGACTGGTAGAAACGTTTTCCGTTCAGGAGATTGACGATTACATGCGAGACCATAAGTGTCGGCAAAATCACAACCAGGGCTGGGAAGATGCTTGGGTCTCTAATTTGGAGCACAGCCAGCTGTTGAGCGCTGAAGTGCAGAATTTCGTATGGAGCCTGAGCGAGTTTTCCGAGTATCTCTCCTGCCAGGTTGAAGTTTTCGGCCCGGAACAACACCCAGCCTACGCAAACAATGTGGAAGGTAACGATTACAGAAATAACGTGGTAGACCTTGGAGGCAAGAAGATTTTTAGCCAGTCCAAGTCTTTCCAGGAGGTTTGAGTACTCACGATGCAGAATAAGGGCAGCGCCTTGGTAGGCTCCCCAGGCTAAGAAGTGCATCGCAGCTCCGTGCCATAAACCACCGAGGGTCATCGTAATGAAAAGGTTTCTGTAGGTTTGCCATTGCGTGCCACGCGATCCACCCAGCGGGATAAAGAGGTAGTCACGCAACCAGGTAGAAAGACTTATGTGCCAACGCCGCCAGAAATCGGCAACGTTGTCGGCTACGTAGGGGAGGTTGAAGTTGATCGGTACTTTATAACCAAACAAGAGAGCCGAACCACGAGCAATGTCTGTATAGCCTGCAAAATCAAAAAAGATCTGGAAGGCAAAAGCGTAGGTAATGAGCCAGAGATCGAGTGATGAGAAATGCTCAGGGTGCGAGAAACCGGCTTGCACTACAGAAGAGAGATTGTCTGCAATCAAGACTTTCTTGGATAGCCCAAGCAATATAAGCTGCATGCCTTCATCCAGATATTCCCATTTGAATATTGATGGGATGCTGAGCTGCGGTATGAAGTCTTGATAGCGCTTAATTGGACCGGCAATTTGGGTGGGAAAAAACGATGCGAAAAGCGCAAATTCCGGAAAGGACTTTACGAGCGGCTTGCCACGATACACTTCGAATGCGTAGTGAATGAATTCAAAAACGAAAAACGAAATGCCGAGAGGAAGGATGATATGCAAATGGGGCTCTCGCCAGTTTATGCCGGCGAAACCTAAGCCGTCCTTGACGGAGCCAAGAGCAAAGGAAGCGTATTTGAATACACCCAAGGTAAGCAAGTTAGCCGCAATAACAACACCTAACCAGAGCTTCTTGCGATTAGCGTCCCCTTGAATGAGCGGAACAAGCAAGAAGTTGCCGACCGTCAGGCCGAGAATGAGAAGACCGTAAAGCGGCTTCCAAGATCGGAAGAGCACACGTCTGAACTCCA
>CAJCIF010000488.1 GCA_903970355.1 Actinomycetota bacterium | reverse complement strand
ACGTGTGCTCTTCCGATCTGCTTACTCCGGAGAAAAAGCGGCAGGTCGCGCTTACAACGGTCATTGGCACTCGCTTAAAAATGCAGCCGAGCAAGCAGAAATTAGAAAGATCGAAGAGGAAGAATGGGCGCATCGCGAGCTCGTAGGAAATATGTTGAGAGCCCTGGATGCTGCGCCTCAAAAATGGCGTGAAGTAATGATGGCTTGCATCGGCTACACAGTAAGTACTGCATGCTTCCTGATTGGCTGGTTCATGCCTATGTATTTTGCCGGACGGTTGGAAAGCGCGAACATAGAAGAGTACGAGCGCGCTGCAGTGCATGCATCAGAGCTGGGATTGATCGAGTTTTCGCAAACACTCTCTGAGCTTGCAGATGTTGAAGCCCAACACGAGCTTTACTTCATGTCGAAGGTGCAAGGCCATAAGTGGCTGCCATTTTTCCAACAAGCATTTCCCTGGCGACCTTATCGCGCTAGTTGGTTGTTAGTGGAAAACGCCAACTAGCAACGAGCGCTGATAGCAGGCTGTAAACCAAAATACTACAATGTAGAGTAGAAGGTTTCTTTTTAAGATGAATGCGAAATTGCACAATCGAATTTTAGGTACGAAATCAGGCTGCCCGGGACGAATGCTGTATAGCTAGGATTAGCCATGGCAATCGTTTTCCGAGCAGCCTGCGCTTGTCAGAGACAAGTCTTACTGGTTGTGCTCAGACCATTTTTTAGGTGGTAGAGCGTTGTTGATCGATCGCCGGTGTTAGTTCGTCGCGAAACCCTTGTTCTCGTGTTGGGGTGCGCCGAAGTTGATGCTCGATGGCGATGTCGCGAATAGACCGTAACCGCGGCCATTCATTGCGTTCGATGGTGATGTCGCGAAGAGACCCAAACCGCGGTTCTGCGTTGCGGTGGTTGGAGAGAACGATGATCGTTTCATTTTTGTTTTCCTTATTCGAGAAATTTCGAGGCTGCAATGGCGTCCAAGATAGGCGAAGATATCGCGTACCAAACGCACAAGGCAGCCTCTTACTGATGGGTCGAGCACGGCTTGTGACCATGCATTAGAAGAGAACGCCGCATTCGATCGTCATACAGAAAAATCGTTGCGGGCTAGTGGGTCGATGAGGACATATCTATTGGATGCCTCAGGTTTAGTAGCGCACTAGTTGATTGCAACTTGTGCAGGAGAGAAGTTGATTCGCCAGGGTTTTACGACGCGAAGTTGAAACGTGTCAAAGTGTGTCACCTCCTTTCTAGATGTGGATCATCGTCCTCGCCTCCGTTGAGAGAGGAAGGAAGGATGATTGCGGTAAGGAAAGCTGAATGTTTTGGAGAAGTTGCTGTCGGGTGAAGAGGAAATATAAGGTGTTCTCACAACCTTTCAAAACACACGGCTCATCTTCAAGCTCTGCGCGGGAATGTAAGAAGATTCCTCATCAAATCAGGCAGAATCCCTTCGTTCAAGTCATGCTTTTTTCACAGTTTGTGCGTTGAGAAGGGCATGATTATCCTTTCAGGTAGAACGCTTCAAAACTTCCTGCTATTTCATTTAGCAGCTAAGTGCCACTGAATATGGTGACGTCCCTGAGGCTGCTAATGACACCAGGGGTGATTACATCGTCTTCATAAGCGCTAGTCAGGGGAAAAGGCGTATAACACCATCTTTCCTGAGCTTTTCCAAGTTGTAATAAGGCTACGATTTTGGCAATTGAGGACTAAATGCGACTATTCAATTTTTCGTTTTTTCAATTGCTGAACCTGTAGATCAGGTTCGTCGTAATACATACAAAAATGCCGCGTTGAAAGCAACTATGTTTAGAACCGTCTTTGCAATTCTCGAACACAACGTTTAGCGGGGCACCAGGGCGCTTTACAACATGAAACGAGCCTAATATGGTAACTGCAAATTAGTGCGGAACACCTCTGTTACAACTCCGCCATGCTGCGCTAAGCTTTACAGGTGGGCGTTGGGAGGTGCGCAAAACCCGCCCCGGTGGGCGATATGCCGAAGATATCGAAAGGTTAGCGTAGATGTAAAGAACGGAGTGTCTCTGTTGTGCTCAGTGCGCAATAGGAAGTACGTTAGGCGCATCTTCTCTCTCATTTTCGACCGGTCAAATACAAAAGTAGCGATCCATTCCTTCTATATAAGGCATCTTGTCCCACGATTCGGGCAGGGGATCAGACTATTCGAAAATGAGAGTTTGAGCCAATTTCATTCGTGAGAGAGGTTCATTTCGCTTCCGTGGACTTGGTACCGGGAGTTCTCCAAAGACTGAGAAGAAGATTCGGTCAAAACAGCTAAGTAACTTGAAATTCGCTACCGCACCAATCCGAACCAAGGGTTTGGTGCGCTGCTATCAAAAGGAGTTCGTCATGAAAGATCAAGATCAGCACAATGTTGTTCGGCCGCTTACCGCCAAAGAACGGCAAGCAATGAACGCAAATGAGCGCTTGCAAACGCTCGAGTATCACATCAATCGAATCGGCAATATGCCTACTGGGCACACCGGTCTCATCGACTTCAGCGGCATCGAGCTGCCTCAAGTCGAACGCCGGGGCCTCATTCTGCCGGGGCATCCCGATTTCCATAGCTCGGAACCGAGCACGCATGTGCTTCTCGGCTACTTGCGCGATCACGGCATGGATGTCACCCATTCTGAGCTCGTTCAATATCTGAACGCGCGGAAGAACAGCAAGAAGAAAGGTGGCGGTCACAAGCCCATCGAGGTGCGCAGCGTCCCCGAGACGATCGGCATCTTGAAGGAGCTGTTCGCGACTGTGCCGATCTATCGTCCGGACGACGAAAACGTGGCTCCGTTCGGGACAATGAACCTGGAGTTCTGGGACGGTAAGAAGTCTGCAGCCCAAGCCGAAGTTTTGGCCTGGATCCTGAAGAACTACTATTCCGTTCTGACCGTTCAGGAAACCAATCCCGAGGGCATGGCGCCAGTTGCAGAAGCGGCGGGATACAAGTGGACATGCGGCACGCCCAACGAACGCGGGCAAGCTTGCGGTCTATTCTGGGATCCGAATCGGTACGAAGAGCTCGACCGCATTATCATCGACGACGTCGTTGGTGTTGATGGTGTGGAACAGCTCCGCGCATCGGTTGCCGCAATTCTCCAGGACAAATACTGGATCACTGCGTTTCGGTTCGTCTCTGACCACTTGAAGAGCATGCGCGGCGGTCCATGGAAGACCGGCATCGTGCGTTTCCACCAGGCCCTTAAGCTAGTGCATTTTCTTATGCACTGGGCTGAGGGTGAAACGCCGATTCCGACAATCGCATTGGGAGATTGGAACTGTTTCCTCGACAAGATCGTGAACGGGAAGGCAACCGACGTGGAGCCCTTCCTTTATTACGGTTGGACGATGCTGAATCAGAACGACACCCAGTCCACCCAACGTATGGGCGGCAGGCTCGACGGGGGCTTCACCAACTACATGCCGGCCGGTTTCTCCTTCACGAGTTACCGCGTCATTCCGGTGTTCCAGAAGGCCCCCTGGGTTACCGACCACGCTGCCATCTACTGGCGGTTGCAGCGCGCGGCGGTATGACATCATGCGGCAAATGTGGAATCCGGGCTTGTTGGACATCAGTAAAACTGGTGCCAGCTAAGCCCGGGTCCTGCCTTTCCGCTTTTTAAAACAATATACTATTCAATATAATAAAAATTATTTTTCAAATTCCTCCCTAATTTTTCCGGGGGGCCGGTAGACCACTCAGAGCAAAGGAGTACGAAATCATGTTAATCAAACTGAACACCACCAAACCGCAACCGAAACAACTAAATGGCCGCACCGTAGTTGGCAAAAAGACCTTGAACCACATGATTCTGACCGGTATCGACAATTACAAACCGCTCAAAGCGGGACACGGCTACAGTGCCGCAGTAGTTGAAGAACTGCAACCTTTCGATGCCTGGCAATTAGAAAATGGCATAAACGAAGGCGGCTTAACCTCATACGATCCTTGCGATGCTTCCACACAAGCTGATGCAACAAGTACCGAATCTGCAGAACCGGCATTCGTAGATGGCGGCTGGAACTTCGAACCCCAATCAGAAGAAATCCCGTTCGTTTTGGAAGCCGAACTCCCGGCAGTGGAAGAAATCGAAGCACTTCCGATTGAAGAATTCGAACCACAATACGAAGAAGTTTGCGAAGCTAAACAAGAACCACAAATGGAACGCCCTTATTCAGTGACGATGGAAGACTTGATGGCTCCCCTTCTCCAATCTGATGATCACGTTATGCGCACTCAACGCGGCACAATCGCTTTCGTCAAGCATGATGCCGGAACATTCTTGATGCCGATATACAACAAGTGCGGCATCCTCGATCGCATCGACCTGAATGGTGTTGAACTCTGCCGCCGCAACGGTCGCACCTGGAGCATGCTGGATACTGAAGGTCGTGAAGTGAAAGAATCCGGTTTCAAATCTGTTTACTTCGACCGCCAAGGCAACTTGATCACCTGGTCTATCGAAGGCACAAAGATGGTTATCAATGTTGATGGTGCAATCAGCAACTCGTAAGTTTATTTAGTGATTCCTTGCTCGCTCTAAGGAGGACGGTTCGGAAGGACCGTCTTCTTGTTTTTACGAGTGCACTACGAATGCATATAATAACATCGTTCAAAGGGAAAAATCAGAAATCCTAGGGAATGATAGGTGAATCTGATTCTCCCAAAACGCGAGCACTTATGCGCGCATCGAACGATAGCCTGCGTGTAGCAAATTCACTTTATCGTTTTGCATATCGCGATCGCCTTCTTCCAACAAACGTTTAGCACTGAAGTTGATTCCACGTTCACTCGGAACATATGTTGCCACTCCGATTGCCAGCGTAACCAGAAGATTGCCGTCGGGTAAACGGAATTGGTGTTGCACTTTGCTGAAAACACGGTTCTTCAGGAGTTACGCACCAGCAAATTCAGTGTCTGGAAGCACAACAAGAAATTCATCACCACGATAGAGCCTTCCAACGATGTCTGCCGCACGGCAAAGAGCTGTGAGCTCTTTAGCAATCAATTGCAAGATTCGATCGCCAGTTTGATGTCCTAAGTGATCGTTCAAAGTTTTGAAGTTGTTTGCATCGCAATAGAGTATGGAAAGCGAACGCCCACTTCTTTTTGCAGCTGCAAGCTCTTGAACGAGATGGGCTTCCGATGCACTTCCTACGAGAAGACCGGTTAGCTCATCTATGGTAGAGAGATTGCGAAGCCGATCGGATTCATGTCGATGCCAGGCAGCAAAATAAATAGATACTATAAAAACGATTGCCAGGCAAAACCACTCGCAAGGCGGAAATAGGCATGCCATCGAAGTCGTGACGAAAATCGCCACAATAAAAGTAGCTTCAAACATAAACAAACACCTCCTGCGATTCACCCTGGCAAAGGGCGAACCTGATTGACCGCACTTTGGCGGAAAGCTGTAATTGGTAACGAGGTCTTACAAACGGCAGGCCGTCTTAATTAGCGCTGTTCGCTCTGGCAATACATGACTAATGAAAAGAATGCTGTGCGTCTTTGACCTTGTTTCTTTGAAAAATGAGAGACCGTGAGTTACCAGAAAGAGCCGCTTTGAAACATCCCTAAAAGCTCAAATGTGCTCAACCTGACGTCGCGAGGCTAACGGGGCTTGTCAAGTTGCGCTACCAGTAAAGCATCGCTCTCTTCTTATTTCAGTCAAAGAGGGCTGGCAATTTACGCTGCGTTTTGAATAACTTCCGCGCACTCTTTTAGATTTTTTCGAGTTCGTAGAAGCCAAAACCCCAGGTTGATTGCCAAAACCAAAAGCTAATTATTCGCATAAAGGCGAAGTGCTCCAGGTTTGCAAAATCGCTTGCAGGCGGAGAATTCGAAACGATTGAAGAGTGTGTTTATGACAGTTGAGGGCTCCGTGGTTTCCACGGGGCTCTTTTATTTGAGGATTTAAAAATGACAAATTCTGATTTTTCAATTGGTCCAAGCCCAATGCTGCATATGTTCTTTGAAGAAATGAATCACCGCAGTCGTTTGCATGGATTGGAGAAGGATGCCCATAACGATGTCACTAACAATGAGTCGTTTGCGACAGCAGCAGAACGTTCCAAAGAATTTCGGTTAGACAACAGAGCCATTTGTGAGCGCTCGTTGGAAGAGCTGATTGATATTGTCGATGCCTTTCATGGTGTCATCCAATTGAATTTTCACTTTCCGCGAAGAACGGTCGGCCCGGTATATGCGTGGTCGAAACCAGTTGCCAGAGCGGAAATTCGAAAAGTTCTTGAATCGATTGAGCTGGAACGGAAGCATTTCTCGGAAATGAAACGCAGCGCAAGTGAGTCAAGCTCCTGCTTTGCATTGCGCCAGAGCTTAGCCTTTGGTGAACAGCAGCCGCTCAAACGCTTGTACTGTCTATTTCATGCTGCGGGGTGCATTTTGAAAATTCGTATCCTCGATGCCAGCCTGGCAGCTGGTGCCGCCGTAGCAATCAAACAAAAAAGCTAAATCGTAGAAACGAGAGGTGAAAACCATGATGGAACGCGCTTGCCCGCGCGCATGCTCTAATGGAGTATGCCCGACGGGCCTCGCTTTTGCTGCGAAATTGCAAAGGCTAAAACAGACCAGAAAACTGATAGAGGAATTGCTGGAAACAAGCATCAAACCGTGCGAACTTTCTGCAAAAGCGACGGAGTGCTGGCAAAATCTGTGCAATAAAAAACTGAAGCGCAAACTCAGTTTGGAAGAAACACTCGATCTTGCATACGTAGCACAGATTGATATTCGCTTTCGTCGGCAACTCGACACGGGTTGATCCAAAGCCCGAATTTATTGTCACAAAGCGGGTGCAGCATTGCTGCGCCCTTTTTTGTGCGGTTTGCGTTGAACGTGTTTTGTAGAAGAAATCGAAGAAAGGATACTTCTTATGTTTTTTGATCTGATTACCGCAGTTATAAATCCGGCAAGACACTTTGTTGCAGGTGCAGAGTACAGCTACTGGATGCTTTTTCTCTCAGTGACCGGCATCTTGAGTGGAATGTTGTTCTGCTCACTTTCGCACCTCAAAAATGGTGCTGTCCTGGACCGTAACAGAGCCATGGTGCAAGTCTTAGTCCTGATTTGTCTTGTAATTGAGACGTCAGGATATCTTTGTCCGAGTTCTGATTTCTTTAACTGTGCTGCTGCGCTATCGGTTCCGCTAGCGTTTTGCATTGCCGGTTTTAGTGCTATGGAACTGTTGTTGTAGTTAGTTGATTCGCTCTTACCGCTGCCGCCTGGAATGCAATTTCCAGGCGCGGCGTTGCGAGCGCGTTTAGCAAAAACGAGGTAATAAAAATGAACACTCTTTTCACTTTAGGTGCCCTTATCTTTCAACATTTTGGGCTGATTGTCGTTGTGTGGTTTGCATTTGTTGGCTTGCTATCCGGTCCACGCACAATCGAACGCATGTTCGAAAATCTATTCAACTCGATAATTAAGCTAATACCGAAAGCTTTGCGTACCGCTCGCAATATAATCAAAAGTCTGGCACGCGCAATCGTTCAGATCTTGCCGGCGAAATACCACTCCGAATTTTTGGAAGTTCTAGTTCAGTTCGCGCTAGGACTGACAGCGCTTTGGCTGTTCATTCACTGCTAGTCAAAGTGAAAAATCCATCTTGGATGTAGGGGCGCATTGCAAGCGTCCCTGTTGCAGTGTCTTTAAGTGTGCGCACTCAAGCATTCGCAATGTGTCTATTGTTTTTATGGTGGCGCACCGTAATTGGTGCGGTTACTACGTATATCAGATCCTTTCGGATATCGGTACAGTTTTTATTTTGGCCTGAATTACTGACAACTGCGGCAAACCAGCCCAGTAAGCCATAAATGTGCACACTCATTTTTGGGTTGGGCAAGGTTGTATTCAAAGGGTCACTTTGCCTAGTTTGAGACATCAATTCATTCACATCCAAACAAAGAGTTTCACCACACCAAGGTACCAATTAGATCGCTAGAACAAGTTTCTTCCAAAAGCAGTTTAGCTGCTGCGATCTTCCCAACTCAGGAAAAGGATAGGAACCGAATTGATATATCTCGGAAAAAAGGAAAACACAATGAACGTATTCGAAAAAGTATCTGGCAACGCTATCCGTGCAATTTGGAACGGTATGCACTCGGTGCTCGGCAACCGACTTGTAGTTGGTTATGACGACGGTTTTACCGCAAGCCAGCAGGAACCAATTGTCAACTTAGTTGATTGGCAGCTTGAGGGTGCTGAGGATTTGTTGGTGTCCTACGACGACCAAAATCCCGACATTTTCATTGCCTGGGTTATTGACTGGGATTCCGATCGTACAGATCGTCCATTGCTTGCTTATAACATTCAAGGTTCGCATGCTTCTTTCACTCGCAAGAGCATGACGGAAGCTCGCACCGGTGACATCACCGATATCGAGATCTTCCATCGCGGTCATGTACTTGCATATTTGGCTGAGAAGTTCGGCTCGGACGGAATTCTCGTTGCAGAGGTGGAGCATGACTGGGATGTAGACACGTATACAAAACTCGGGTTCACCATCTCGAATGAAGCATACGTGGCCCCCATTCTGGAAGGAGCCGATGCCCCAGGTCAGTCAGCTCATGTTGAAGAAGGAGGAATCGATTACAGACTCGCCGGCATTCGCTTTGTGGAAAGTGATGTTCCCATCACAGATGAGGAGCTAGCCGAAGCAGGACCTGTACTTGATGCCATCTACGCAGCAGCAAAGCCAGAAGAAGAAGTGGTGGTGCCTGAACTGGAAGTAGGAGAGCTGCGAACGGTTGTATCTGAAATAGATCAGCCACCGACTGTCGAATCCGGCGACGCTAACTAAGCGTAGTCGGTCTCGGAGAGAGGCTAAACCGAAAGGAATAGCCTCTTTCCACTTTCTTTCAACAACGTGCCTTTGTTGCTTTTGATTTCAAAATAAATACTAAAGCATATAATATAAGTACAGATCAATTAAAGGAACCCATACCAATTGCTGCTCATCGATGTGCACCACCCTTAACACCGCTATTTCGGAATAGTGGTGGCTTTAACTCAAGCGATCTACGTAACCAGAAGCCAGATGACGTCTCGTTCCTATCTGGTGGGTTTTTACGTTTGTTGAAAAAACGAAAGTCCGACGGTTAGGTTGTCAGTATCTTTTCCCTTCCATATTCCAAGGATTTCTACACTCTCTCGAACCAGCTGTTCAGCGTGCCAACATATTTGATCCCTGAACGAGGGGCAAATGGAGAGTCAAAATTTTTTGGAGTGGGGCGGCAAAGATGGCCTACTGGTCAATTCCCAAAATCACTGAAAGGAACTAACAGAAAATGTTTACTGAAATTTCCAGCACTGTCGCTATTGTCGTGACAGTTATCACAGCGCTCCTGCTCGTAAGAAAGCGTTCGCTAAAGCATTCAATCGCAACCACAATTGGCACCGGTCTGGCTACATTTGGACTGGTATGGCTCTATCTGTATCTCGCCTTGCCGGCATTCGTCGGTACGCTTTGGGGCTGGAACGGGTTGATCGCGACCGTTGCAGTCATCGTTTTTGCGGCCGGACTGGCATCGTTAGCCATTAGCAAATCGTTAACGGCTTTTCGAAACTTCAGACGCGGCGACCGTTATGGCGATGGGGACGACGATAGGGATGAACGTAAGACTTCTGTCGAACGCCCACTGCTAAAGTTAGCTGTACTTGTGCTAGTCGTCTGCGTGCTTGTCGGATTTGTAGCGAATCGCTGGTACCATGTCGGCGCAGACAACAAGCGATTTTATGCTGGCTTTGCAAACGTGGTGGATGCCGGTCCTAACGAAAAACTGCCGCCGTCCGATCCAAACCACATTCGGCTGCAGACTGTAGACACGGCTTACATCCGGGCACAGTCTGCTCTTAGTCAAAAGCCTGAATTGGCAACTCTATTTCAAATCGAGAAATCAGAGCTTGCCTTGCAATCTGTGAACAACCACCTGTACTACGCCGCTCCACTCGAATACCAATCGGGGTTAACGCAGTTCGGTTGGTTCGGGCATCGCCACTTTCCACACAGCCCCGGTTATGTGCAGGTTGACGCCGAGGATCCAAACAAACCCGGGGAGCTGAAGACCGGTGGCAAGTACGAAATCCACTACTTTCCTGGTGCAGCTTTCGGAACGAATTTGCAGCGCCACGTCTACCAAGCCGGTTATACGCACGGTAACTTAGACGATGCAACGCTGGAAATCAGAGACGACGGTACGCCCCATTTCACGATTAGCTACACCGTCTACAAGCAAGTCGTGGATGGAGAAGTAATAGACAAGTTGTTGGTTGTGAATGCAAATACAGGACAGATTGACCCATACCCCCTCGGTAAAGCTCCTCAATGGGTCGACCTTGTGATGTCGAAACGGCTTCACGACCGCTACCTCAGCGACTATCTTCAGTACGGCTGGGACCCGCATGCGCTGGACGGCTTCTCAATCTGGTGGGGCGTAAATGGAAACCAATACGCCTCTCAAGATGAGGAAACCGTGTACAACGATGCGACCGGGCATCCCATCTATCTAACAACTGTGACGAGCAAGGACAATTCCAATGATGCAATCGTTGGAGTTATCGCTTGCGTTACTTCCGACAACCAATGCACGAGATACAAAGGACTGAATGGCCTGCAGCCAGCGTCGCACGCTCAAGCAGCCATCAACTCCGCTGCCAATCGCAACAAGAACGGTTCAACCAAGAGTGTTTCAGACCTACAACTCTATGAGATTGATGATAGTCCAACATGGGTCGGTCTTTTCACTTCGGAAGGTGTTGCCGGCATCGCCGGTGTAGGTATGGTTGACGCTTCTCCGGCTAAGACACAGGCTGCCAACGCAGTTTTTGGAAAAGACCTTCGGGCCGCTCTTTATCTCTATGGACAGCGGTTGGTAGTAGAAGAAACCGCCAACGAAGGTGTTGTTCATAAGAGTGGAACGCCTGGTCAGACAGTCCAAGCCAGAGTTTTTCGAGTGGGCAGTTTCAATATGAGC
>CAJCIF010000487.1 GCA_903970355.1 Actinomycetota bacterium | reverse complement strand
TAGGGAGAAGATTGAATCGGCCGAGTTTGTTGCCGACCATGGAATGGTCCGTGCGGCCGGCGACGAAGTGAGTGCCGTTATCGGACCTCTTGGAACACACAGTCATATGTCCGAAGTCTTAAGCGCTGAAGTAGCGGCATTGCACGAAACACCCCTGTTTGTTGCAGCAAGTCCTACGACAGGAGTCATCCCTGCAGCCGAGGACGAAGTAAGTGCAAGCATAGCAGCCCTTTTTGGCATGCACGGCCGTCTGTTCCAAGAGTTAAGCGCTCAAGCAGCAGCCATCCACGAACACTTTATAAATTCGCTGGCAACAGGAGCCCATTCATACGCGGCAGAAGAAGCAGCTGCTCTCGCTCATCCCGAATTCTAATTCAGAAGTTTAGTGATGCGCATACGCTTCGTAAAGCGCATAGGCACCAGAGCCTATATAAACGACAGCGATTGCAATTTTCATCCATTTGGCGGAAATGCGCTCATTAAGATGATGTCCGGCAAGGATCGCCAGCGCATTTGAACCAATTAAACCAACCGTGCTGCCCGCCCACACTGCAAAAAAGGCGTGATATTTGCTTGCGATCGCAACGGCGGCAAGCATCGTTTTGTCACCAAGTTCGGCAAAAAAGAATGCCAGAGCGACAGTCATGAATGGCCCAAAGCGGCTCACTTTAACCTTCTCAGCATCGTCATCTTCAGGGCGCAGCTCCCAGATGCCAAAAACAATAAAGGCAGTGCCGGCAAACAGGTTTATCCAAAAGATCGGCAAGAGCTTGCCGAGCCCTTCTCCCAGGCCTACAGAAATAAGATTGATTAGAGCGGTAGCTACTGACACCGCTGATAACACCAGTCCGCCTTTGTACTTCGCGGTAAAGGCAAGCGTCATCAACTGAGTTTTGTCGCCGATTTCCGCCAGGAAAACATAAATGAAGGCTGCCCAAAACGCCGTCAATTTTCTGTGCTCCTAAGTATTTCAGGTTCCTTCGTGACTTGGTGTCCGAGAAGGTTCTGGATGTTCTCCACTTTTTTGAAATTTTCGTTGCAGAGCATCAAGGTAAATATAGAAAACGGGAGTAATGAAGAGTGTCACGATCTGCGAAACGAGCAGTCCGCCTACAACAGAAAGTCCAAGTGGTTGTCGAGATTCTGCACCTGCGCCTATGCCCATGGCAATCGGCAAGCTGCCCATGAGTGCGGCCATCGTCGTCATCATAATCGGTCGGAAACGTGTAATACAAGCTTCGTAAATGGCTTGTTCAGCTGGTTTGTTTTCTCCGCGCTGTGCTTCTAAGGCAAAGTCGATCATCATGATGGCATTTTTCTTGACAATACCTATAAGCATGATCAATCCAAGGAAGCCGTAAATGTTCAAGTCTTTTCCAAAGAGAATTAATACGAAAAGAGCTCCCAAACCTGCAGACGGCAAGCCGGACAAAATCGTGAATGGATGCACGAAACTCTCATACAAAATGCCAAGCACAATGTATATAACCAGCACGGCAACTGCAAGCAATGCCAACAAGTTACCAAAGGATACTTCAAATTCTTTGGCAATGCCCTGGAATGACATGCCGACAGACGGCGCATCAATTTGCTTGGCGACCGCTTTTATTTGTTCCACCGCTTTGCTAAGTGAATAGTTTGGTTTCAGGTTGAATGAAATGGTGACTGCCTGGAATTGTCCCAGGTGGTTGATCAACAACGGTCCAACTCCTGTCTCGAGTTTGCACAACGTGCTCAATGGCACAAGTTGACCACCCGAAGATCGCACATAAAGTGCATTCAGCACAGCAGGATCTCGATAGTATCTTGGTTCAACTTCGAGTTCCACCCAATATTCATTCGTAGAACCATAGATCGTGCTGATTTGGCGAGCTGAATACGCACTGTCGAGAGCATCTTCAATTTGCATCATGCTCACGCCTATTTCAGAACATTTATCCCGGTCTACACGCAAATCGACTTGCGGATTATCAACCTGCAAATCGCTATTCACATCTTGCACGCCCTCCATAGTTTGCATTTTGTCGAGAAGGCGCTGAGCGCTGGAATATAGATCCTTAGTACTTGGACTTGAAAGCGTAAATTGATAGATAGCTTTCGTCACCTGCCCACCGATACTGATGGTAGGTGGGTTCTGCAAATAGACCATGATACCGGGTATGGTTGCAAGTTTTGGACGAAGCTCTTCTACCACTTCATCGGCACTTAAACTGCGGTCCTTACGCGGTTTCAAAACTATTAACAGCCTGCCGGAATTGAGCGTAATGTTTGGGCTATTGGGGCTAGTCCCGATACTGGACATATAAGACTGAACGTTTGGATCTGCTTTCAAAATATCGCAAATCGCATTGTGGTGCCGAAGCATATCGTCAAAAGAGATGCCTTGTGGTCCCTGTGTAATCCCGATAATCTGCCCTTGATCTTCACTTGGCATAAAGCCTTTCGGCATAATCGTAAACAAGATAAAGGTGCCGGCTGCCATCACAACAAACAAAAGAACAACCAATATTTTGTTGGCAAGAGCCAGTTTAAGCAGCACTTCGTAAGACTTGAGCAACCAACTAAATCCGGTTTCGGCTATACGCACAGGCAAACTCGGCGTGCCTTCACCCTTCTGGCGGAGGAACTTACTGCAAAGCATTGGCGTAAGCGTTAACGAAATAAATCCGGATATCAATATGGCGATGCTTATCGTCACTGCAAATTCGAAGAACAGCTTGCCGACAATACCCTGCATAAGAAGAACCGGTATGAAAACTGCCACCAGGGACAGGGTCATTGATATGACTGTAAATCCAATTTCTCTTGAACCGTTAAGCGAAGCCTCCATAGGGCTCTCACCCATTTCCAGGTGCCGAACGATGTTTTCCAGAACGACGATAGCATCGTCAACAACGAAACCAACAGAGAGAGTCAATGCCATGAGGGTGAGGTTATTGAGGCTAAATTTCAAGAACAGCATGGCCGCAAATGTACCGATAATTGAAATCGGCAAGGCCAAACTGGGGATGAACGTAGCAGACAAATTGCCGAGAAATACATAGATAACGGCAATGACGAGAACAACTGTCAGTAGCAACGTGTATTGAACATCATCTACCGAGTCGCGAATGGTTTGAGAATGGTCATACAAGATATCAAGCTTCACCGTGTCCGGAATCATGGCTCGAAACTGTGGCAAGAGCGCCTTTACACTGTTCACTACTGCAATAGTATTGGTGCCGGGTTGGCGCATTATTGCCAGAATGATGCCGGGCGTGCCATTGTACGACCCCGCTACTTTGTCATATTGCACACTGTCTATAACGTTGGCAACATCACTCAAGCGAACGGGCGAACCATTGCGATAAGCAATGATGACAGGCTTATATGCAGCGGCATTAAAGAGCTGCCCATTAGCTTGTACTGTAAAGGCCTGAAAGTTTCCATATAAGGTACCGGTCGGCATGTTTACGTTGGCAGAGCTAACGGCTGAAGCCAGTTCATCTATGCCGAGTTGATAGGACGCCAACTTTTCGGGATTGACTTGCACGTGCACCGCAAACACTTGCGATCCATTCACCTGAACCTGAGCCACTCCGGATATCCGTGAGACCCGCTGCGCAATCAATGTTTCTGCGTAGTCATCTACTTTATAAAGAGGTAGCGTTGGTGAACTGACAGCCAGATATAAAACTGGTTGGTTAGCAGGGTTCACCTTTGTGAAAGTAGGTGGAATTG
>CAJCIF010000486.1 GCA_903970355.1 Actinomycetota bacterium | reverse complement strand
GATTTGCCCTATGACCGTATGGGTGGGCTAAGTGTGGTCTTACCGGCTGGAACGCTGCATAACAAAGAACAGTTAGCCAAAGATGCAACTGAAACTCAAGCCTGTAAGGATGTATATGCATTAGCAAAAAATCCAGAACTGTTTGCTCCTTACAAAAACGAGCGAGATATTGCCGTGTGCATGACTGCAGCACCCGTAGTGAATCCAGAGACACCCCCATCTGAGCTCGCGCAAGATCAAGTGCAATTTAACCGAGCGTTGGACAAATTTGTTCAGCAAGAATCCGACAATAAGACCGGTGCTTGGGCTAATTTCGTTCGCGGGCTATTGCAATGATGCAGCCCACGTGAGGCAGTGCTATCGTAATATTATTGAATCCTGAGGTTGGGAAACCTTGCGTGCCGTCACGATCAAACAACTTTTCAATAAACATCGAAAGTTAAGCCAGGGCGCACTTGTTCTGTTAGCAGTATGTCTATGTGTTGATGTATTTTTTGTTGCTAATTTACACAGCGTTCCACGCGTTATCTCTACGTTTAAAGACCGAGCGCAAGGCTATGGAGGTTGGTCGGATTTAGTCAACGTTTTAAGTGACGAAAATAAGATACGAGGGCTGGCGGATATTGAGCTAAAACTATTTCAAGCGGAAAAGTTCGCATTTGAGAAAGACTATCCTCACATGCACGATGCATTCGAAGAAGCAGTTGATGGTTGCCATCAAGTATTTGGACAAAAATCAGAATTTACGAAGACGATCCGTTTCTCGCAAGGGATACATGAGATCGATTTTGAGAAATGGGAGCAGGCAGTCGCAGCTTTCAGCGAAGTGATAGCCATCGACCCTAAAGACATATTTGCCTACAAAAACCGCGGGTCAGCTTACATTTGGCTTGAGCAGTATCAGAAGGCCGTTGATGACTACAGTAGAGCGATTGCCATTGATCCGAAAAATGCATATTCATACAGCCAGCGAGCGTACGCCTACCATTCGCTTGAACAGTATCAAAAGTCTGTGGCCGACCTAAACATCGCAATTGCTATTGATCCTAAAGACAAGTTTGCATACGGAAACCGCGGGCTATCTTACCTTTGGCTTAGGCAATATCAGAAGGCTGCTGATGACTATAGCAGAGCGATTGCCATTGATCCGAAGAATGCATATTTCTACAGCCAGCGATCGTTGGTCTACACTTACCTTGAACAATATCAAAAGGCCTTGGACGACTCCAACATCGCAATTGCAATTGACCCGAAAGATAGCTCAGCATACTCTTTTCGTGCTCAATCGTACTCGGGTTTAAAACAACCACAGAAGGCACTCGACGATTTCGCTCATGCAATAGTCCTTGCCCCGGAGGATCCTAATAATTATAGTTCGCGCGGTGACTTTTACCTCGATTCGAACCAGTACCAGAAAGCGATTGATGACTACAGCAAAGCGATTAGCATCGCTCCCAAGTTCGTGTCTGCATACTTAGGCCGTGTGAAAGCTTACAATTTGATAGGAAAATATCAAAAAGAGTTGGACGACTGTAACACAGTGATTGCAATTGAGCCTAGAAATTATTATGCATTCCATGGTCGCGCTCATGCCTACTCAGGTCTGAAGCAATATCAAAAAGCCTTTAGTGACTTTGCTCAGGCGATAGTAATTGACCCCAAAAGTACTAAAAACTATACGTGCCGTGGAGATATGGAGATCGCTCTTGGGCAGAATCAGAAAGCGATTGAAGACTACACCAAAGCACGGTCTATGGACCCTTTTTTGTCAGGTGCACACTAAATATTCAACGAACCGAAAAGAAGTCGCAAGGATTAGCGTTATCGAGGCGGGTTAATCTAAAATGATTCCGCCGGGGTGAATCATTGACTGGCTCTTGCTTCCAGACCTTCCCAGCGACTGAATAGTTTTTCTAATTCGAGCTGAAGAGTTTCCTTTTTCGCGATAAGTTCGTGCAATTTCACATGGTTGCTAGCATTGCTGGGCTTATGCATTTCTACTTCGAGCGCTGCAATTTCGGCTTCCTGCTTTTCAATTTTCTCGGGCAAATTTGCAAGCTCTCGCTTTTCCGCCGTAGATAGCTGAGTTCGCGTTTTTTCGACTACTTGCTTCTTGCTGGCTGATTGAGAAGCGAATTCTTCTTTAGGAGTGAATCTGTTGATCAATCTTTCGCATTGCTCGTAATCAGCGAAAAATTCTGCGCCACCATTGCCATCTAATGCCAAAATTTGCGTTGATACCGAATCTAGCATCATGCGATCATGTGATACCAGAACTATAGCCCCCGGAAATTCTTCCAGGCTTTCTTCCAGTACTTCCAGAGACGGAATGTCCAGATCGTTTGTAGGTTCATCAAGAATGAGGATGTCTGCGGTCTTTAGCATGAGATTAGCGATGAGAATCCGCGCTTGCTCGCCACCGGAAAGCATACTAATTGAGTTATCCAATTGTTCTGGTTTAAAAAGGAATTTCTTTGCCCAGGCCGTTATGTGCATTTTCCGACCCCGGAACATCACAGAGTCACTCTCGGCAGCAAGCGATTGCCGCAAAGTTTTTGACTGATCGAGCTGTTGTCGATTTTGATCGAACCAGAGGATTTTTAGATCAGGCGCACGCTTAATTACGCCACTGTCCGGTTCTATTTCTCCAACTATTAGTCGAAGCAACGTCGTCTTGCCACTGCCATTGCGGCCTACCAGCCCAAGCTTGACTCCTGGAGAAAGTACGAAACTCAAATCTGAAATGAGGCAACGATCGCCAAAAGATCTTTTCATACCTTTTACACTGATGAGCTCTTTTGTCTTGCGACCGGAAGCATCAAAATCAAGCTGCATCACTGAATTACTTGCATTGCGTTGTTTCACTTCTGCCAATTCATCCATGAGCTTGTCCGCTTCACGTATCCTTTCGCGCGATTTGGTTTGTCGCGCTCGAGCACCACGTTGCAACCACGCAATTTCACGACGCGCTTTGCTCGCCAAAGACTGCTGAAGAGTAACTTGCGCATTGAGCTGCTCTTCTCTAGAAAGCAGAAACTGGCTGTAATTGCCTTTAACACTCAGAAAACCCTGCGGATAAGCCGGATTCAATTCAATTATGCGATTGCTGACGCCTTCGAGAAACGCGCGATCATGGCTCACGACAACATATGAAAAGCGACATGATTTGAGAAACTCTTCCAACCAGAGAACGCCTTCCAAATCGAGATGGTTAGTTGGTTCATCAACAAGCAAAAGTTCCGGTTGTTGTACCAGAGCACACGCCAGGGCTAGCCGCTTGCGCCATCCACCAGATAACGAGCCGACCTTAGCATGTTTGTCCGGAAAACCGATGCGCGCGAGTGTGGAATCAATAGAAGCCGCTCGTTCGTGCTCAACGAATTCAACCTTTGAAGCAGATTGCTCCACGATTGTGCTTATGCTTTCTTCTATTGGAAATGACTCATCCTGCGCAACATAGGCTACGCGCAACTGCCTTCGGGATACAACAAGTCCTTCATCAGGCGCTGTAATTCCAGAAAGAATTTTCAAAAGTGTCGATTTGCCGGAGCCATTCGGTCCGATCAATCCAAGTTTTTCATCATCCTCTATGCCGAATGAGATCCCTGAAAACAAGGAACGCGAAGAAAAAGATTTAGCGATTGATTGACAACTTACCAGGATACCCATTTCGCGACCAATGAAGTGAAGTATTCATATTACAGGCTGTTCTTCCGATTGCGAATAATCATGTGGATTGATAACATCGAGACTTGAAAGGCACCGCCTTTCATTCGCGAGGTCGGTATGCATCTAAAATCTGTGGAAACGACCCCGAATCCGAACAGCATCAAGCTGAATACGGACGAACAGCTCGGTGCTGCCGTCACTTACACAATCGAGAACAAAGCGGGTTGTCCCGAACTCTTTGATAAACTCCTTGCTATAACAGGGCTAAAGAGTCTATTTGTGTGCAGCGATTTTATTACGCTAAATAAAGATCCGCGCGCAGATTGGCAGCCCATTCTTGAGCAAGCAACTGCTTTATTCTCAGCGGAAATCTCCGATGCAACAGTTTCATCAAAGATACAAGCCCAGCGCCAGGCAGCAGAAAAGCAAGGACAGACACAAGTATTGGTTCAGACTTTTCAAGGCGTTCCCATTCAAGTAAAGGCTGTCGACTCCAGTGGAGAAACGCGTCTCACCCTCGGCACTCGATTCAACGAAGCTGCACTGCTCATCCAGGAAAAGACCGGTGCTGATTACCTTAAGGAACGGTACTGGGCCGATTACGGTGT
The DNA here is from genome assembly GCA_903970355.1 of Actinomycetota bacterium. Classification (GTDB taxonomy): domain Bacteria; phylum Cyanobacteriota; class Vampirovibrionia; order Obscuribacterales; family Obscuribacteraceae; genus CAJCIF01. Next base: position 1,374 of record CAJCIF010000486.1, on the reverse strand, counting down.
GCGCTATGGAGAGAAATCAGAAATTGCCAACCAAGTATTGGAAGAGTTGCAAGGTATGTTCGACGAAAGTAAGCTCGTACAGGCTATTGCTCAGGCACTAGGAAAAGCATCAGCGTTCGAAGTCTCTAAAGAAGATTTGAAAGCATGGCTCAACGATGTAGATTGGCATAGGCGATTGGCAGCCGTACAAGAGCTGAGCCGTTCGGATGAAAATGTCGAACTCCTTGCGCTTGCTATTGCTGATTCGAACCAACAGGTACGTCGCCTAGCTGCAGCTGCTCTCGGTGCCACCGGTAGCGACCTGGCTATCGAACCCCTATGTAATGCCCTTCTAAATGATGAAAACGTAGGCGTAAGACGCACTGCCGGTGATGCACTCTCTGATATCGGAAATCCCGTGGCACAGCCAGCCATTTGCAAGGCCTTGAGCGATTCAAACAAACTAGTGCGTTGGAGGGCAGCACGATTTCTGTCCGATGTAGGAACAGAGGATGCACTTCCGTATTTGGAAAGAGCAAAAGAAGATCCCGAATTTGAAGTTCGCCTGGAAATTGAATCCGCCATGCAGCGAATCCTCGGAGGAGTGGAGGGACTAGGGCCAGCCTGGAAGCGAATAGTCGAGCGAACGAGCTAATTAATTAGCTACGATTCCACTACCACTATTTCCAGGAACCAATTCTCCAGTCAAGCTTGAGGAGGAACCGTTACCTGAACCGGTGTTCGAGCCAGCTGAACCTGTGCCACCATTTGAGTTGGAGCCAGACGAACCTGTGCTACCTGAACCAGAACCATTCGAACCAGAACCATTCGAACCAGAACCAGTCTGACCGTTCGTACCCGAATTACCATTGTTGCCGGAATACGTTATGTCTTTCGAATAGGTTCCGTTAGGTCCTTTGCTCGAGTAATCGTTTGTGCCACTGATCTGCCCGTTGTTGTTAGTGTAGGTGCGATCGTCAGTCCAGCTCTTGCCAGTCTGAGTATTGGTGCCGGAGGAATTTACCGTTTTAGTGAAGTCACCCTGACCATTATTGGTCGAGTTCATATCTCTGGAATACGTTGAGCCATTCTTATTGGTTGAAGAGTAATCATTGGATTTCGTGATTGAACCATTGTTATCGCTGATCGTGCGATCGTCAGTAAAGCTCTTGCCGGTCTGAGTGTTGGTGCCGGAAGAATCCACTGTCTTAGTGAAATTGCCGTTGCCGTTATTTGATGAGGTCATATCTCGGGTGTAAGTCGAGCCGTTGTTACCTTTTTCTGTGAAGTCATTAGTTTTAGAGATTTGACCGTTGTTGTCGGTAATGGTTTTAGTATCTGTGAAGGTACCTTTAGAGTTTGTACCTGTCTTAGAGATCGGAAGAGCACACGTCT
>CAJCIF010000485.1 GCA_903970355.1 Actinomycetota bacterium | reverse complement strand
GCAACCACTCTCGCTTTCTTCTTTAAAGGAAAAGGTAAACCGGGTCCAACGCTGGTTTGCTTACTTGTTGGCACCGGCGCACTTTTATTCCGGTTCCTGCCGCTTTCAGCTGAAGCAATATCGGTTCCAGGCTATGTTGATCCCGTTACTATCCTCAATACGGAATTGGTCCATGGCGAAGGTGAAATAGCAAGCGCCAAATCGCAAGCTTATTTGAATAGTCTTAAACCATCATGGCTCGATTGGTTAGACCTGCGTCCAGTCGACCTTTATCCAGTAGTAGAAGCCCATTGGCACGGTATTTTGCAAAATGGTATTCCTGAAAATGCACCGGACATTTTAAAATCCGAGGCAGCGATACTCGCCTACGAAAGTGGTGACCGTGAATACACACTCAAACTTTTAACGATCAAAGATAAAACGAGCAAACACGATCTGGTTGCTTTGTTGAATCGAATTTATGATGCTCATGAACCACTTAGCGAGAAAGCGGAATCGGTGGAAGAAGTTTTGACGCATGAGCTCAAACCCGGTTGGTACCGTGATTGTGCCCTGGCGCGCGCCTGCGAAAAAATGGGACGCAATGATCGTCTTTCTGTTCTGAAAGGAATAGTCGACGATCAATACAAAGAAATTGCCGCTCAACAATTAAAGCTCATGCTCGTGGGGAGCGGAATAATTTTGCTTGGTATTTTTGCATTTTTTCAATGCCTTTATTTGCTGCTGCAAAAGAAATTATTGAAAATGTCGAGCAGTCAGGCGTTAGCACCACAATTGAAAAGAATACGATTCGCCGACTTATGGCTCTGCCTCCTCACTTCTTTTACAGGTCTGGCATTCATTCATACGGTTTTTGACATGATGAATCTGCGTGTGTTACTACGCGACGAATCATGCGCCGGGTTGGTCGGACTAATAGACGAACTTGTGCAGTTCACTGTATTTGGTATCGCTCTCTACTTCTGCGTCTTTCGCCTTAGAAAAATTCCTCTGCTTTCTTCTCTCGGTTTTCGCAGGCCGGCAGTCAATCTCCTCCACATGTTGGGGGACACCGTTTCAGTTCTTGCTCTTTTTTTACTTATTACAACAGCAGTCGATCTCATTCAACACTCGCTGCAAACCAATCTGGTCATTTTTAATCCCGTCGTTGAAAGCCACATTCAAGTTGCGAAGGAAGCAGCCACTGCTCAACCTTTCAGCTTAGGTGCTTTTGGACAATACTTCGCCTGGCTGGATGTATGTCTGGTTGCGCCCCTATTTGAGGAAATTATTTTTCGCGGACTCTTATTCGCCTGGCTGCGCAATCGTCTGGGCTTTATTTACGCTGCTCTTGTCTCATCGGCAATTTTTGCATCCAGCCATTTCGATGCGGCATCGTTCCTATTACAGATGACGTTTGGCATCTTACTTTCTTACTTGTACGAAAAGGATCGCACCCTCGTAGCACCTATTCTTTGCCACATCGGTCGCAACGCCTACGCTTTTGCTGCAATCAATGCGCTTTTCCAGGGGCTTGTTTAGCGATCATCACTTCAGAATGGCCGGCGTTACATCGTCGCCGGTTTGGCAGTTTCAGTAAGGTTCATTGGTTCTTCTTCGACAACTTTTGGTGTAATAAGCAGCATCAACTCCGATCGATTTCTGCCTTTAATTGTGTTTCGGAAAAAGGCGCCAATTACAGGCAATTCTGCTGCATAAGGAATTTTGGCGATTGTGGCTTGTTCTTGTTCGGTGAATAAGCCACCTAACACGAGAGTCTGCCCGTCTTTCACTCTCACCTCTTGCGTTATGACATCTCGCACTTCCAGCAAGGTGACGGTGACATTACCTGGGAATGTAGTCGGCGGGCCGGTCGGTGCTGAAACTTGCGGTCTGAGCCGCATTGTGACGAAGCCATCTTCAGTTACACGCGGCAGCACATTTAGAAATATGCCTGCTTTTGTCAATTCAACGTTAGCTGTCACAACGCCTAAGCTGACAGTTGATGTCACTTTGTGAATAACTTCTGTGGCAATCGTTATGAGAGTTTCGGTGTTGTCTACAACGACGACACTCGGGTTAGCAACCAACTTCGCTTTGTTTGTCTGCAGGAGCAAATTCAACTGCGTTGTTAAAGCATCAGGCAATGTCGCTATATTCGCTCTGCCACCTGCTTTGGTGTTGAGGGTCAGCAAGTTGAGAACGGACTGTGAGAAACTTTGGGCCTGGACACCAGCAGCACTGGGTAAGTTTGCAACCGGCACAGAAGGACCAATTTGACCTTGTGCTAAACCAGGTTGAATGGTGCTGTTTGTAAGAGCGGTCTGATTACCGAGAATAGTTGCAGATGCTCCCTGTCCCTGTAAGCTCAGGGCTACCCCTAGTTGGCGAATGGCGGAATTGTTTAACTCCACAAGCGAGACTTGCACGTGCACTTCTTTGGGGCGTCTGTCTAAAAGATGGATCGCTTCTTCTGCGGCCGCCACATCGTCGGCGGTGCCTACTACGATCACTTGCCGGTTTCTTGAATCGGGAATGACAATTGAACCGCCGCCATTTTGTTCAACTACATAATCAGCTGAGATTTCCTGGAAGGCTCGCGTTTGCTGAGAGCCCGGATCGGTGGCGGCGTTGTTGAAACCAACTCCTTCCTGGACAGCTACTCTGGTTTGACCACGCACGGTTCGCTGTTGGTCGAGTTTGCTGAATTGCCGATTTGAAAACTCTTCACCGCTTGCTTCCGTGTCTGAAGTTGAGCTGTCACCTTGTTCTGTAACGGCACCTTCAGCTTGCATTCCGGATGCATCGCGACGGCGCTTTGAGCTGGCTACTGTTGAAGTTTCTGATTTCGATTTGAATTCCATTTGTTTTTGGAAATCAGGCATCGCTCCTTTGTTGAAAACTGAAGCATAAATGAGCATGGCCACATCGTATGGAGAGGCATAACTCAATTTGAATACTCTTGCGATTGGCCGATTCAAGCCGAGCTGAACCATTGCCTGGGTAGTAGCAATGATGACGGTGTTGTTATCAAGGGAGCGGCTTTGCAATCCGGCAGCAGCTAAAACGCTGTCCATCGCTTCATTGAGGGTGACATCCCGCAAATCGCCGGTAATTTTGCCGGCTACTGATTTGTCGATGAGCAAATTCAAATTGCCGCGGCGCCCGATTTCTTCGATTACCTCTTTGACTGGCGTGTCACGAAAGGAAAGGTTATGAATGAGCTGTTCGCGTGCAAAAAGACGGAAGGGTTTTCTGATTTGGACTGTGCCGACCGTGCCTGGTATTTTGCTTGTGAGAGGCTTGGCTCGCAGCGACTGAGCAAGAGCACTGGATTCGGCAAGCGAGAGGGGGCTTTTGCCTTCCTGTTGTCTTACTTGATTGGCTAAGTCTATGAGACGATCGGTTGAAGTGTTCGGGTAGCTGCCTCTTGATGCTGCGCCCAGATCGATATCGCTGATTTTTGAAATTGGTGCATTAGCCGCACCACTATTGGTGGTGGCTTGTGTCGAATTTTGCGCGCAGATGGGCAAGCCCAAAAATAGCAGGAACCCTGCCGACAAAAAGGCGGAAACTACCCAATGGAACTTCAATTTGGAAATTTGTAAC
>CAJCIF010000484.1 GCA_903970355.1 Actinomycetota bacterium | reverse complement strand
CGCCGACAAAAGGAAACTGAAGCTTCGATCAAAGCGGCGCAGGCAGCTAGAAAATTAGTACAGTCATATATCGAGCATCGCGCCGGCAAAAGAATGAAAGCGCTGGATCTGCTGCAGCAAATCTAGTCTACTTGCGCCGAGCATGTCTCAATTGATCGAGTGTGACAGCGACAATAATTATTGCACCCATCAAAATTTCTTGCACCCAATTGGCAAGGCCTATTTGCGAACAACCGGATCGAATGGTCGTCATTAGCAAAGCACCAAAAATAGTGCCCATGATAGATCCTTCTCCGCCTTTGAGACTGCCACCACCGATCACGACTGCCGCGATCGCCTCCAATTCCAAGCCGACGGCGGCGGTTGGATCGCCAACCGTCAGGCGCGAGAACTGAAGTATTCCGGCTATGCCGGCAAAGAATCCGCTCAGTACATAAAGGAGACCTTTTATCCTGTCGACAGGAACCCCGCAAAGGATGGCGGTTTTCTCGTTTGAACCCAGTGCAAAGACATGCAATCCGAAGCGCGTATAGTGGAGCAAAACAAAAACAGCAATGGCGAGCAAAAACATAATCCAAACGCCGCTTGGAAAAAGTTGCCAGTTTTGATTTTGGTTCAATACGGCCAGGAATTCATTGAGCCATGTCAACGGTGCATCGACCTTTTGTTCTCCCGATGCTCCTTTGGCGATGCCACGAAAAACGAGAAGCGATCCAAGCGTAACAATAAATGGCACGACTTTTAGTTTCGTAATCAAGGCTCCGTTGAACAATCCACACATTAAGCCAACCACTATCGCTGCAAGCAGCGCAAGTAATGAGCTAAAACCAGCTTGCAGGGTGAAGGCAATGCATACTGTCGTTAATGCGACAATCGATCCGACCGACAGATCAATGCCACCACCTATAATGACGATTGTCATTCCAATTGCAGTCACACCGACTATGGCCGATTGTCGAACGATCGCTTGCACTGTTGATAGGCTAAAGAAAGATGATGGTCCGATATAAGCAAATAACAAATAGACAGCGAGCAAACCAATAAAAGGTCCGGCAGCACCCTTGGAAGCTATTTGACGAATAAAGCTTTTAGCTTGCAATAGTTTCTCCCTAATTAGCCGAAACGGTTTCGACCATGAGTTGCTGTTCGGTAAGGTTACTGGTCGGGCGAGACTCACCGAGTTTGCCGCGGTTCATTACCGCAATGCGATCGCAAACTCCAAGCAATTCAGGCAAATAACTGCTTATCATTATTATGGCTTTGCCTTCTTTGGCAAGATTGTCGATCAAAGCGTAAATTTGGTTCTTAGTTTTGACGTCAATACCTCGTGTTGGTTCATCGAGTATCAGAACGTCTACATCACGAAAGAGAAGACGAGCCAGCGCGACCTTTTGTTGATTACCGCCAGAAAGGCTAAGCATTTTTGCACGAGGTCCGCTGCATTTGACGTTCAGTTTTTCAATCCAAGTCTTCATCGCTGCATCAACTGCCGCCGGTAAAAGAAGACCACGATTGGTTAGAGATTTAGCACTCGGCAGGATCAAATTGGATGCAATATCCATCGACACTGCCACACCTTCATCTTTCCTGTTTTCACTCAGGTAGCCGATGCTTTGATTCCAGCGTGTATGTGGTGTCGCCTGGCCAGAATAAGATCCGATTTTGATCTCACCTTTTAAGACTGCATCTAGACCAAAAATCGCACGAACTAGTTCTGTGCGACCGCTACCAACTAAACCTGCTATGCCGAGTACTTCTCCACGCCTTAAGGTAAATGAGGCCGATTCAACTTTACTTGCGCTTGCTAAATTAGAAACCGTAAGTATAGTGTTGCCGATATTGCGATCCGAGCGAGGATAGGCAGCCGCTGTTTTGCTTCCCAACATCAATGAAACGATTTCATCGGTAGAGACAGTTTTCGGATCACCGGATACGGCAACACAGCCATCTCTTAATACAGTAAAGCGATCGGCGACTTCACGCACTTCTTCGATGAAATGCGAGATGTAGATGATCGCGTAATCTTGGCTCTTCAAGCGATTGAGAAGTGCAAAGAGTTTGTCGACATCAGAGCGAGTCAAGCTGGAAGTTGGCTCATCCAATATGAGGACCTTGCAACCAAGTGCAATTGATCTGGCGATTTCGACAAGCTGCTGTTCGGATATAGAAAGTTCGTCAGCTGGGCGGTGCAAATCCATATTGCCATGTCCCAATTTGTCGAGAGCGCTACGCGATCGTTTTTCCATTTCATGGCGATCTAGTAAAAGCGAGCGTATAGGTTCAAGACCAAGGCAAATGTTCTCAGCCACCGTCAGGTGCGGGGCCATAGAAAGTTCCTGATAGATCATGGCGACACCAGCCAATCTTCCATCGAGTGGTGTGTGCGGTTGGTAAGGTGCACCATCGAGGAACATCTCACCGCGGTCGGGGATGAGACTGCCCGCCAGCACTTTCATGAGCGTGCTTTTGCCCGCACCATTTTCGCCGAGTAGAGCATGGATTTCTCCGGACTTGACTGAGAAATTCGCTTTTGCAAGTGCGGTTGTGGCACCGAAGGTGACATCAATATCACGCGCTTCCAACCGATTGGTAGAAGTATTTTTGCTATTTGAGTTCAATTTATCTGAGATCATGCTATTTAAGCCATCTTGCTAGATCTGGTTCTAAGAGCGCGTGTACGGTTGGATCCTTTGCATTTTCTGGTGTAGCAAGTGTTACACCAGTGTCTATAAGCGGTTCCACTTTGCGGCCGGCCAGATCATCAACTACGGACTTTACGCCGAGATATCCCATTCGCATTGGATCCTGCACGACCAGGCAACCGATTTTGTGTGCATAGAGTGCGTCGTTCAATTTGCGTGACGTGTCGAAACCTACAAAAGGAATTGTGCCGATCAAGCTTTCGCTTTCGAGGGCTCGCAACATAGCAAAAGTTGAAGTTTCATTCGGGCAGAATATGCCATCAATAGGCTTCTTATCCGCACCCTTTGCAAATCGGGCCAATAAGTTCTCCGCGGATTTGAACGATTCATCGAAAGCAGCGCCGATGCGTTGATTTGAGCTCAGCACGATAATTTGTGGATACTCTTTAAGCGTGTCCAGAAAACCCCGCTCGCGATTGTCAACGCTTGCATTACCGGCCATACCGCGCAGCATGATGACATTTCCCCGCTTGCCGAGCTTTTCGCAAAGAAAGCGGCAAGCCAGACAACCGGCTTTGTAGTTGTCCGTTGCTATAAAGGATATTTGCCGCTTGCTGTTGAGATCGGAATCGACTACCACGACGGGAATGCCGCTGCGGGCTGCGTTTTCAGCTGCTGCCCTGGCTGCGTTGCGGTCGATCGGAGCGATTACCATGGCATTAACTTTACGGACGATCATCGTTTCCATAATGTCCAGTTGGGCATTGCGGTCGTATGTCACTGGACCCTGCCACAAGATATCGACATTGAGTTCACGGGCGGCTTTGATAGCCCCCGCATGAATAGATTTCCAGTATTCATCTGTAGTAGCCATTGGCACAACGGCTATGGTCAGGCGCTTGTCGGCGCGCTGATCGAAAGTCGCGCTGAGAGCGGCGCGAATGCAGAACAAGGCAATAATCACAACCAGCGCAATAGTTTGCGTTCGCAAAATGTGCTCCTCCTGCCTGAACAGATCATCACCTTCTTAAGGTTGAATCAAGCCAGAATCAGCAACCGAAGCTTTATTTAACCCGCATATTATTGCGAGCGTTTACAAGGGCTGAGACAGACACATAGTGAAACGGCTAGAATATCAAGGGTTGAAGGATGCCATTTGGAGACGGATTGTGAGCATTTTAAAAGCAACTGACCCTGAGATTTTCGAGCTGGTTTCAAAGGAATTGAATCGCCAGCAATTCGGTATTGAGCTTATCGCGAGTGAAAACTTCGTAAGTGAAGCCGTTTTAGAAGCACAGGGCTCAGTTCTAACGAACAAATATTCGGAAGGTTTGCCCGGTAAGCGCTATTACGGCGGCAATCAATTTATAGACGGTGTGGAAACATTAGCTATTGAGCGGATCAAGAAGCTTTTCAATGCTCCTCATGCCAACGTCCAACCGCACAGCGGTGCCAATGCCAATTTAGGTGTCTATTTCGCCATGCTTCAACCAGGTGACACCATCCTCGGCATGCGCCTCGATCAAGGCGGTCACCTCACCCATGGTTCGCCAGTCAACATCTCCGGCAAGTGGTTCAAAGTTGTTGCCTACGGTATCAACACCGAAACAGGTTACATCGATTACGACGATGTCTTGAAGCAAGCCAAAGAACACAAGCCCAAGATGATAGTATGCGGCGCCAGTGCTTATCCCCGCATAATTGATTTTGCAAAATTCAGAGCGATTGCTGATGAAGTCGGAGCATTATTGATGGCCGACGTCGCTCACATAGCAGGTTTGATCGTAACCGGACAGCATCCCAATGCTTTCCCACATGCGCACTTTGTCACCACTACCACCCACAAGACTCTTCGTGGACCACGCGGTGGTGTCATCATGTGCCAGGAAGAGTTTGCCACTGCCATAGACAAAGCAATATTTCCGGGCATCCAGGGCGGTCCGCTTGAACATGTGATTGCTGCAAAAGCAGTTTCATTCCTGGAAGCTTCCAAGCCGGAATTTAAGGAATATCAAAAGAAGGTTGTTGAAAACGCCAAAGCACTCGCTAAGAATTTGTCCGATCTCGGGCTGGCGATTGTTTCCGGCGGCACAGACAATCACTTGATGCTAGTTGATCTGAGATCAGTCAATTTGACCGGCAAAAAGGTGACTGTTCTTCTTGACGAAGTCCACATCACAACAAACATGAATATGATACCGAATGATCCGCAAAAACCTCTGGTTACAAGCGGTATTCGGGTCGGCACTCCTGCTGTCACCACGCGTGGTATGGGCGTACCGGAAATGAAAGTTATTGCTGAATGCATTTCTGAAGTTCTGCATCAGCCGGATAACGAGGAAACCAAAGAGAAAACCCGAGCCAAGGTCAAACAACTCTGTGAAAAGTTCCCCCTCTACAGCTCCAAACTCGTCGGCGTCCGATAGTTCGCCGGAAGCCCCGCCGCCAATTCCCAGGAGCAAAATGGCAGTCAAATTCTTCCAGGCTGTGCTTCTTATAGTTGGAGTTGTCTGGGCGTTCTTTTTTTCGGATGGCCATTTCGATGAAACGCAGATTCCCGGCTTCCTAATTGCTTTAGCAATTTCCTGGTGGCTCACGCCGGAAATTAGATCGAGAGCGCTGGAACTGAAACTGGTTGACATGCCGGATGAAGAAAGGCGCATACACAAGGTAGCCACACCAAGACTTGGTGGTGTGGCCATCTATGTAAGTGTGATGGTAACGATCACAATATTGATCGCCTGCACCGGCCGTTTTCCGAAAGATGCAAGAGCAGGAGAAGGATTGGCCGGTATTGCAATTGGTGGCACACTGATTTTCATTCTTGGCCTGATAGACGATCTAGAATCACTACCCGCCGTTTTCAAACTAGTAGTGCAGCTCCTGGCTGCCACTGCCGCTTACGTGATGGGTGTGCGTATCAAGACTCTGCCCATTCCGATTCAAAGCAATATCGATATTGGCTCCTTGCATATCGGTGCCGGATTGCATCCGATTGCACTGGGATGGCTGAGTTGGCCGCTCACAATTCTATGGCTTGTCGGCATTACAAATGCTGTTAATCTCATTGATGGTA
>CAJCIF010000483.1 GCA_903970355.1 Actinomycetota bacterium | reverse complement strand
AGCCACAACCCGGGCGGCCCAAATGGTGATTTCGGCATTAAGTACAACATCGCCAACGGCGGTCCTTCGCCAGAACAAGTTACCGAGGCAATTTTCGAGCGATCTAAAGTAATCGATAAATACTTCATTCTTGAAGCGCCGGATGTAGACATCGACACGCTTGGCGAAAAGAAGCTGGGATCGATGATAGTCGAAGTTATCGATTCAGTTGACGATCATCTTGAGTTGTTGCAAACACTGTTCGATTTCGATTTGATCAAGCGCTTTCTTAAAGACAAACAATTTCGAATTTGCATCGACTCACTACACGCGGTAACTGGCCCATATGCAACCAAAATTTTCGAAGAAGTTCTTGGTGCAGCGAAAGGCTCGGTGCGAAGCGGTATTCCGCTTCCAGATTTTGGCGGCGGCCATCCCGATCCAAATCTTACTTATGCAAAAGAGCTGGTAGAAATCATGTACGGAAAGGATGCACCGGGGTTCGGTGCCGCCTCTGATGGTGACGGCGATCGCAATATGATTCTCGGTAATCATTTCTTTGTGACACCAAGCGACAGCCTTGCCGTGTTGTTGGCAAACGCCAAACTTGTACCGGGATACAAATCAGCAATGGCAGGTGTGGCACGATCTATGCCCACCAGTCAGGCAGCCGATCGCGTTGCTCAGAAGCTCGGGCTCAATTGCTACGAGACACCAACCGGTTGGAAATTCTTCGGCACCCTTCTCGATGCGAACAAAGCCACCTTATGCGGTGAAGAAAGTTTCGGCACCGGTTCCAACCACATGCGCGAAAAAGATGGCATCTGGGCCATGCTGTTCTGGTTGAACATCATAGCGGCAACGGGTAAGTCTGTTGAACAAATTGTCGAAGATCACTGGCAAACATATGGTCGAAACTACTATTCAAGACATGACTATGAAGGTGTTGAATCAGAGAAAGCCAATGCTCTTATGAAGGAATTGATCGACAAACTGCCTTCAATGCAAAAGCGATCATTTGGTGGATACACCGTCAAATACTGCGATGACTTTGCTTATACAGATCCTGTCGACGGCAGCCACTCAGATCATCAAGGTATTCGCATTGGTTTTGAAGACGGTTCCCGCATTGTCTACAGACTTTCAGGAACTGGAACACACGGCGCTACTCTGCGCGTTTATATGGAGAAGTTCGAAGGGGACGTTGCAAAACAACGTGCCGATGCTCAAGTAGCACTTGCAGAACTCATTGTAATTGCTGATGAAATTGCCGGCGTCAAACGCCACACTGGTATGGATAAGCCTACGGTAATCACTTAAAGAGTGGGCATGGCAATGCCATGCCCCTACGTTAGCGCCGGTATCAAATCACATCCGATGAAGAGAAACGCCAGCGCCCGGATCAAAAATCACCATTCGATAAGAAAACGCCAAGTTCCCATCCGACTGAAATGAAAAACGGAGAAAACAACATGACTGACACTGTCGCTACCAGACCGATTGTCGAAGATGATCGCACCGGGCTAAGCGTCGAAACACTCAAGCGAGCGTTCGCAGACAATCTCTACTTTATACAAGGCAAGTTTCCGGAGATAGCAACCAAGGTTGACTACTACATGGCGCTCGCTTACACAGTGCGCGATCGTTTGCTGGCGAGATGGATAAGCACCATGCAGACTTACCTCAAAAAAGATGTGCGGGTGGTTTGCTATCTTTCGGCTGAGTTTTTGCTCGGACCGCACCTCGGAAACAATTTGATCAACATGGATCTGTACAAACAGGTCGAAGAAGCTGTGCGGCAATCTGGATTGAATTTGGGCGATTTGCTCAATCAAGAAGAGGAGCCAGGGCTCGGTAATGGTGGGTTAGGCCGTTTGGCTGCCTGCTATATGGACTCACTGTCCTCCTTAGAAATTCCAGCAGTTGGTTATGGCATCAGGTATGAGTTTGGTATTTTCGACCAGGAAATTCACGACGGTTGGCAACAAGAAATCACAGACAAGTGGCTTAACTGGGGTAATCCATGGGAACTTCGACGTCCGGAAATTTGCTTTAACGTCAAGTTTGGCGGCTATACCGAAACCTACACAGACGAGCAGGGTCGCTACCGCGTACGGTGGCAACCTGAATCCGTCGTCAATGGCATTGCTTATGACACTCCCATTATCGGTTATCAAACGAACACTGCTAACACGCTCAGACTGTGGAAAGCAGAAGCAACTGAATCTTTCGATTTCCACGCCTTTAATATGGGCGACTACATCGGTGCGGTTAACCAGAAAATCTTCTCGGAAAACATCACCAAAGTGCTTTATCCAAATGATGATTCATGGCAAGGTAAACAGCTAAGACTGGAACAACAGTATTTCTTCGTGTCCTGCTCACTGCAAGACATTATTCGATTGCATAAATTCGAAGGGGATAGTCTGGATACCCTGCACAAAAAGTTTGCAATGCAGTTAAACGATACGCATCCGGCGATCGGCATAGCTGAACTGATGCGACTGCTCATTGACGAACACTGCATGGATTGGGAAAAGGCCTGGGACATCACCACAAAGTGTTTCGGCTATACCAATCACACCCTGATGCCAGAAGCATTGGAAAAGTGGAGTTTGCCATTATTCGGTAAATTATTGCCGCGCCATTTGCAGATTATTTTTGAAATCAATCGCAGATTTCTGGACGATATCAAACACAAGTATCCGCATGATGAAGAATTGCTTGCCGAAGTGTCGTTGATTGATGAACACGGTGATCGCTATGTGCGCATGGCGAATTTAGCCTGTGTGGGCAGCCACAAGATCAATGGGGTTGCAGCACTTCACACCGAGCTTTTGAAGAAGGATGTGCTTAAGGGCTTCTACAAAATCTGGCCGGAAAAATTCAATAACAAAACAAACGGTGTTACGCCGCGGCGTTGGATGGTGTTGAGCAATCCGAGATTAGCAAACCTGATCACGTCCAAAATTGGTGATGGGTGGATCAAGGACCTCAGCAAACTGAAAGAGATTGAGCAATTCGCTAATGATGGCAGTTTCCGCGCCGAATGGCACGAAATCAAACTGGCCATCAAAACAGAGCTCGCTTATTAT
>CAJCIF010000482.1 GCA_903970355.1 Actinomycetota bacterium | reverse complement strand
GCGAAATTGTTGGCGGTGGGATTTTCGAGACGTCTAATTGCAACTTGGTGACTAAATCCGTTACCGGTTTGCCGTTTGTTGTATCAGACATAATCGCTGTGCGATCTTGAACTGATAGTGCTTGAAAGGCTTTCGTGAGCTCTGCTTTGGCCGGGTCTGCTTGACCGCCATCTGAGAGTGCTTTTGCATAGCTTTCGTGAGCAGCAAAATCCAACCCTTGTGCAAGCCGAACTATTTTGAGAACGGTAACAACCGGCGCAACTGCTGCTTGATAAGCACCAACAGAGGCGACTAAATCTGGATACTTGGCTTGCAGTGCCGCTTTCGCTGCCGCTTGATCTGCCGGTGCAGCGGCAGCATTAAGGAGAGTGGCAAAATTTTGCTTGTCAGTGGCGTCGGCTTTCGGATTGAAAGCATTGACAGCGGTTTGCATATTTTGGTTGAGTGTTGCCAGTTGAGCCGGCGGCATTTGTTTTTGCCAGTCGGTTATCTTCTGAGCTGCCCCGTCCATGTTGGCACTCAGCATGGCATCTGCTTTCTGGGTGTTCGTTTCGTACTCAGATTTGAGTTGCGTTAAAGCAGCAACCTTATCCGTTATGGCATCAGCTTTTTGAGAAGTACTCTGAATTGCATCAGCCAGCGCTTTGGGGTTCAAGTTATCAAAGTTGGTTGTGGCAGCTGTTGATCCGCTACCATTGTCTGTTGATCTCGCTGGTGCGGCTATGCCGGTTTCATTTTGCGTGTCAGTTCTAGTAGGAGCTACACCTGTATCTGGTAAAGCTTTAACATCAGCATCAGTCATTCCAAGATCATGCGAGGCAATGTTCTTGCATAAAGGAGCAAAATCTGGATTGATATTGTGGCTAAGCGCACTCTTAATCCAGGTTTGGGCTTCGGTGTGATCGTTAGCATTACCGTCAACAGCCAGGGCGCCTGCATAAGTTGCCCTTGTGACAGCCGATTGATTATCTTCGTTTGCAATTTGTCTCTTGATATTATGAGCGCTGAGGTACTGCGTCCAAATGCCGGCATCTTTAATAACTTTGTCTTGTTGGGTGAGCAAATCGCTCAATTTAGGATCAATTGCACTCAACTGTGTGCGGAAACCGTCCAGCTGCTCGTCTTTCCAGGCAGAGACATATTGACCGAGAAGCGCAGTTGCAAGCGCTTTCTTTTGAGGATCTGTTATGGTCGCCAACTCGTTTTTGATGCTTGTGCCGAGGGTGGTTAGCTGTTGCGTTCCAGTAGTTCCCAGGGCTAGATTTTCGGCATTAACGATCGCCTTCAAGCCATCAGGACCGTTAATTAACTGATCCTTTTTCGTTGACGGTAATGTATCAGCGCGATAGATGATTTCTTTGAAGAGTTTCTTCTCATCATCAGATAAGGCGGCACCACGAGTGCATTTCGATTTTAGATATTCAGCTTGTTGAACAGCGCTGTATTGTGCCCACTCTCGGGGCAAAGCAACAACTGCTCCGGTGGCATCGGTAAACTGTCTGCGTGACATCAAATCAGTTATGGTGGCATCCGTAGCGCCAGTATTAGTTTGTCCGGCACCATTATCACGTCCGGCGCCGGCACCATTATCAGTTCCGCCACCGACACCATTATTTGTGCCGCTACCGGCGCCATTATCCGCTCCAGGGCCGCCAGCGCCGTTGTTAGCAGCCTGAAGGTCTTGCAGGGAAAGATCTTGTCTGCCGGTAACTTGTGCTTCTTCTGCTTCCGCATCTCTAAAGTGTTTTTGGAAATTGGCATCGGCCAACATTTTTGGATCAACCGCGGCTGCTTGCATGAGGTCGCGTGTACCAGCAGCATCTAAACCAAGCCGTTTTTCCGCTAAACCTTTATTTGCTGTTGCGATGCCGACTGCTCGCTGCAGTGCATCTAGATCCAGTGCTTCCTGAGCCAGAATTTTTTGCTTGGCCGGATCTTGTTCAGTTTGAAGCTGTTGATTTACCGCTTGTATTAGTGTTGCAACTTGGGTTTGATCGATCGACTTTGCACTTTGAATGGCCTGATCGTAGCTCGTCTTAGCAGTGTTCCAATCCGTATGAACAGCGGTGCTCGCCGTTTTTAGAAGGGCGAAGAATTGCTGTTCTGTCTGGTGGATGGATTGCGCATTTGTCGTTGCATCTGTCGCGGTCGTTCCAGGATTATCGACTTGCTCCAATAAGCGCCGACCGGTTTGGTCGTTATGAACGACTGCCCCTGACCCTTGATTGTCTTGACCGTCTAAGTGCGCTCCGTAGCGACCTGTCATGGATGAATAGACCTCTGCCTAAGGTGGACCAGACCATACATTAGGATGATCGGGCATTTTTGTATTTGGGGAAACCACGTATCAAAACAAGGTGACTTTTTAGATTTAATCTGAAAATTTATCTAGTCAATTATTTGGGCAGGACAACCGTGACACCGTCGCCTCCTTCATAGTTTTCACCCGGACGAAACTTCAAATCATAGGGTGAGGCTTTCAATTCGTCTCGTACTGCCGTTTTCAGGGCGCCCGTGCCGTGGCCGTGAATGATCATGGCAGGATAAATGCTGTCCGATACAGTGCGATCTATAAAGGATGAGAGTTTGGAAAGTGCTTCTTCAACACGGAAACCGCGCAAATCAAGTGTGTTCTTTTCGGATCGAATAAAGACATCAGCATGAACCGGCTCTCTCACAATGCGCTGCCTGTCAGGTGTTCTGCCCGGTATTCCGGTAGATGTTCTCGGTTTGGAAATGATCCTCTTTTCTTCTTTCGGTTGTTTCCCTTCCGGCAAAAGTTTGATGTCTTGATCAGAAACTACCAATTTCATGTTTCCAACTTGCACATCATAGAAAGCCTGTCCCTTTGTGCTTTCACCAGATTTGCTCACCTTCTTGATCACTCCGAATCTATTTATAGACAAAATCTGAACAGGATCACCTGTTTTAAGCTCGTAGGGAGCACTTTTCTCCTTTGCCGGAACATCAGTCCAACCTAACTGTTTCCGAAGCGTATCGAGTTGCGTCTGTGCCTGGCGAGCTCTGGGAAGACTCGGTTCCTTTTGCAGTTTGGCTGTAATTTCTCGAATCAATTCGCGAGCCGCTTCAATATCGGCGGTAACTTTCAGGGTGGCAATATCTTTTTCTTTTGCACCCTCTTTTTCCAATGCTGCAATTTTAGAAAGCAATTCTTCCTCAAGTTTGCTTGCTCTTTTGAGTGATTCTTCCGCTTCTGTTTCGCGCTCTTTCGCTGTAAAAAGGCGCTCCTCAAGTTGTTTTACCGTATCGTCAATAGCTGACTCCGAGGCGTTCAAAAGCACTTGTGTACGATCAAGAATGCTGTCAACGAGGCCGAGCCGCTTGGCTATTTTGGTGGCTTGTGAGGCTCCTGGAGTGCCCATTCGAAATTGATAGGTTGGTTCAAGATTTTCAAGATCGAACTCGAAACTGCCATTAATGAAGCCTGCCTGGCTGAAAGCAAGTGTTTTCAACTCGCCGACATGAGTAGTTACTACGGTCATGGCACCGCACTGATTGAGATGTTCGAGAGTGGCTTGCGCTAAAGCGGATCCTTCACGCGGATCGGTACCGGCCCCGATTTCATCCAGAAGCACAAGACATCCCGATTTCGCTCTATCGACAATCTCAATAATATTATTGAGATGCGAACTAAATGTAGAGAGACTTTGTTCTAATGATTGTTCATCGCCTATATCGGCTAGAACATCGTCGAAAAAGGAAAGGTCAGAACCTTTTCCGGCTGGGATCATGAGACCCGCTTTTACCATGAGACAGGAAAGCCCGATCGACTTCAAAAAAACTGTTTTGCCGCCCGTATTCGGACCGGTGATAACGAGCGTTTGCGCGTGCGAAGGAGAAGAGGAGCCAAGTTGAAAGTCATTGGCGATCACACCTTGCTTCTTAAGCAAAACCAGAAGAGGGTGCTTGAGGGCAATGAGATTGATGTTCTTTTTTTCCTGCAAAGGAGGCACCATGCCATCATAGCTAATGCCAAGTCTCGCTCGTGCAAAAATAAAATCGAGCGACGCTAATGTCTCAAGAGATTGATCTAGTTCCTCTATGTAAGAGTGTGCGATCTCACTCAATTCGCTCAGAATGCGCTCGACCTCTCTATCTATCTCCACTTCTAACATACGTGCGTCGTTCGTTTTTTCGATCACACTTACTGGTTCAATATATAGAGTGAGGCCTGATACGGAAGTATCGTGCACAATTCCCGGCACACTGCTGCGTAAATTAACATCTACCGGCAAAACATAGCGGCCGCTTCGTTGGGTGAAGAGTGGCTCCTGAAGCGCCTTTGCTATGGTACTGTTGTGGATAAGTTTATTGAGATCTTCTTTTATGCGCTGGTGGGCACGGCGAAAATCGTTTCGTAAATTGGCAAGTTTTGGAGTGGCATCGTCCTTGACCGCACCTTCTTCATCAATCATCGCCAGGCAGGCAGTGCGAAGCGGCTCCACGACGTGCAAGGTGGCAATAAATTTTGGCATTTCTTGAAAGGCATCGCGGTCAAGCAGGCTCAATGAGCTGTGAACACTTTTGGAAAGATCCAACATTCTTTTGAGGCTGGACAATTCCGGACCCGACAAAGTGGCACCCGCACGAGCGCGACTAAGTGGTATCGCTACAGGTGGCAACGCCGCCAAACTCAAAGAACTGCGAGCGCGCAGCAAAGACTGAGCTTCGTCTGTTTCCCTGAGAAGTTGTTGCGCCGAATCCAGATCGCAAGCAAATGAAATGGATTGTGCTTTAACCCGGCCCGGTTCCGTCTCGCAGTTGTCGGCGAGGTGCTGGGCAAGTTTCTCCCATTCAAGCGCTTTTAGGCTTCTCTGAAGAATATCCATGGTAAGCGTGCGCGTGAAGTAAAGAGGTGATTTGTCCTTATGACCCGGCTTAGTTCAGTTCAGAAGTCATGACAGCAGCAGCGGCCGCTGGCTCGGCTTTTTCAGCTACGAGCGTTTCTATCCCTAAATTGCCAAGAAGTTTCTTGAGTCGAATCTTCTGAAGTTCATAAGAGCGGTTATTGCGCTTGTGGACCACTCCAATACGCTCAAGTTGCTTTATTGCGTCAAGGTGGTCGTCTGGGACGGCATTCACCTCTATCGAACCACGCTCGTTAAGCCATGAGATGGTCGGGTAGAGAGTCCCCAGAAGTTTGCGCATGGGTTGCTCTAACATCGATAATTACTCCTCCGTTTCGAAGGTTAATTTTAACATCTTGAGAACCCTAAGAATCGCCAGGACACTGCACTGTTGAAAACGAGAGAGCAGATTGTGCCCGGAGAGACCCGTGTTTACGGGGTTGATAAGAAGATTGTCGAGCTACACTTTTGGCAATGAAATACTCAATTTACGACCAGGTTCCGGTCATAGATCCCACTGCATATGTTGCTCCGACCGCCGTTGTTATTGGAAAAGTTTCAATTCAAGCCGGTGCTAGTATCTGGTTCAACGCCATCCTGCGCGGCGATATCAATTATATAGAGGTAGGAAAAAACACCAACATCCAGGATAGTTGTGTTTTGCACGTCACCCATGAAGACCCGGTTATAGTCGGGCCGGACGTCACGGTCGGGCACGGCGTAATACTGCACGGTTGCAAGGTCGAAGCTGATTGCCTCATAGCGATCGGAGCCATTGTGCTCGATGGTGTGCACATTGAAACCGGTTCCCTGATTGCGGCCGGCGCTCTGGTCGTTCCAGGTACGCGCATTCCGAAGAATTCGCTGGTTATGGGTGTGCCCGGTAAGGTCGTAAAAGAACTGCAACCAGCCGAACAGGCGCGCATAAGACTAAATTGCCAGGCCTATCTGCAGTATGCGGCCGATTACCGCGAACTCAAGCCCCTTGATTGAATCGGGCGATCTAATACGTGTGTTCCCCAGTGTATTGCTCACGCCCTTGAGATATCTTTAGCTGGTTGAATTTTCCGGCTGGTCTGGTCAAAAAGGATATGAGCGCAGGATTCGAGCCTTTCGGCAATAACGAACAAGTAAATTTCACTCAGCCAAATGGTCTGGGTGGGCAGCTCCTTATTCCAACAGAACACTTTGGACAAGCTTTTAATCCAAACGATCAAACCACCTACGATCCCAATTCTCCAGTAGCGAAAATATATCAGGCTTTGCGTCCCAGCATAGGAAGCATTGATGCTCACGGCAGCACAGGTACCGGCTACGTCGTAAGCTCCGATGGCTTTATGATTACCGATCACCATGTAGCGACAAGAAGCACAGACGGTACTATTACCGTAACCATAAATGGTAAGCCGCACACCGCTTTGTGGGTGGATGATGCTAATGCCCGAAAAGTGCTTCGAGATCTAGGCGCACCTGATGATCTCGCTCTTTTCAAAATCGCCCCAAACTATACAAACGAAACCTTCAAACCAGTTAAATTTGCCGCTCCGGATTCACTCAAACCAAACGACCCAACTGTTTCACTAGGATTTCCATTAGGGTCGAGTCAGTTGTTCGCCTCACCGACGGCAGATTTAGACCCGCTATTGCAAGACCCGACCCGAGCCGAAAACACGTTGATTCGGCTGGGAGATTGGGCGCATCGCGAGGATGTTGGCCCACGAGAAAGCCTGGACCGCACCGTCATTCATACCAATAGTGAAGTTGAGCATGGCAATTCAGGCAGCGTCACAGCTACCATCAATGAAAATGGAGAAGTTGTTGTAATTGGCACTGTCGGTATGAGCCACCTTGAAAATACGGTGGGTACGGAAACTATTTCTACACCTGTTACACCTACATTGGCATTTTTGCGCAATGCCGGTATCAACCCGGATGTGGCAAGCAACACAAGTCTTGCTTCAGCCGACGTGACCGTCCGTCCGCCGGCGCGCGTCCACTATTCAGGCAATCTGGCCGAATTGGAATACCAGTATGCAGCCGACCAGCTTTTCGAGTTTAGTTAAGCTCTTTCGGGACCGGCAATTCGTTATGCAGGTCATAGCTAACTGATACTTGCGAAGGCAATTCCGCTCTTGTATGGCCGTCCAGCCAGTTGTCTAGAGCAGCGAAAGTTTCTTGCTTGACGAATGATGTTTCCAGCAAGAGATGGCCACTGCCGGTAAACCATTTTACGGTTTGATCGCTGGAATTTAAATGCGCTAAAAGCTTGCTTACAGCCTCAATTTCAACCAATTTATCCTGCCCGCCTTGCAAGAGAAGAATTGGAACAGTAGGCGGAACGAGACGGGCATATTTGATGGTTTCATTCAGTACTCTAAGAGATCGAATTAAATCGCCCGTGCTTAGCTGCTTTCGAATAAGTGGATCATCAAGAGCTTCCTGGGCCACACGCGGATCATCAGAAGCAAAGTTCTTTATGTAAGGTGCAATGCCAAGCTGCCTGAAGCCGGTAGACATTAGGTCTGCCGTATCTGTAATGAGATGTGCTTTTCTTTTAATTGCCGGTGCAGAAAGTACAACACCATCTACGCATTCCGGTATTTGTGAGGCCGCATATATAGCCATATCTGCGCCCAGGCTTTCACCAAGCAAGAAAACAGGTATATCGGGATGCTCTTCTCTGGCTGCTTGCACTAACTTAAGCAAATCGGAGCGGCTGAGAGGATAGGAGATTTTGTTGTCGTTCTTAGATATAGATGTGTTTTTAGATTTCGAGATTTTTAGCCAGCGTCCGTAACCTCTCAGGTCGGGCGCATACACAACATAACCCCGTCCAACAAGGTGTTTGGCTGTCGTATCGTAAATAGAACCGTGTAAGGTCAACCCGTGAATAGCAACCACGCAGGCACGCGGTGCTGCGTCCGTGTCGCGCCATTTATAGACAAACGGGAAGTTCTGTCCGGAAATAACTGATGTATCCTCACGGACAATGTCGGCTTTGGCAGGATTGCTTGAGCCGAGAAGTAATGTCAGACCGAAAAGTAGAGGTATTAGCTTTCTAGTTAGTCGAAAAGTTTCCATAGCAAAACCCGTGAATGAAGCCCGAAATCCATTCGAAGCGCTGCTTAAATTCAAAATTTGTGTTATTCGCCCCTCAACCTCTTTTACCAGATGACATCCGAAACCAAACTCAAGCCCAGCATTAATTCGCTGCGCTTGTCTCGTTTTGTTGTCCTCGCTGAACGCAATCACAGGCAGATTGCGTGCGGAATAGTAAACTGAAGAGTGCTCCTGGGTGCTGGACCAAAATAGCGTCCCGACCTTGTGCGGCCCAAAATATTTAGGAAAGATTGATGCCCAAACGTACCGACATAAAAAAGATTCTGGTCCTGGGCGCCGGCCCCATAACCATCGGCCAAGCTTGTGAATTCGACTATTCCGGCAGCCAGGCTTGTAAGGCGCTAAGAGACGAAGGCTACAGTGTGGTTCTCGTTAACTCAAATCCAGCAACGATCATGACCGATCCGGAACTGGCAGATTCTACATATATAGAACCGGTAACCGCTGCCGTCGTGAAAGAGGTTATCGCAAAAGAACGACCGGATGCCCTTTTACCAACCATGGGTGGGCAGACAGCATTGAATGTAGCGGTTGAACTGGCCGAGACAGGAGTACTCGATCAATTTGGTGTCGAATTGATCGGTGCCAAAGTCAACGCCATAAAACTTGCTGAAGACCGTGAACTCTTCAAAAAGAAAATGATTGAAATTGGGCTTGAAGTGCCGGATTCAGGCATTGCCCACAAAATAGCCGACGTGCGTGATATCGCAAACAGAATCGGTTTTCCAATAATCATTCGCCCGGCATTTACTCTTGGTGGTGCCGGTGGTGGTATTGCCTACAACCAGGAAGAGCTTGAAGACATTGCCTGGCAAGGCTTAACAGCCAGCCCGGTTTCTGAAATATTGCTGGAACAAAGTGTGCTTGGTTGGAAAGAATTCGAACTTGAGGTTATGCGAGATTGCCTCGATAACGTCGTCATCATTTGCTCAATTGAAAATGTGGATCCGATGGGCATTCACACTGGCGATTCAATTACGGTTGCGCCCGTGCAAACTTTGACGGATAAAGAATATCAACACATGCGCGATGCCGCCATAAAGATCATTCGCGCTATCGGTGTTGATACAGGCGGTTCGAATATTCAATTCGGAATGGATCCGAAATCAGACCGCATGGTTATCATCGAAATGAATCCACGTGTCTCGAGATCGTCTGCGCTGGCGAGCAAAGCAACCGGTTATCCCATTGCAAAAATCGCAGCGAAACTGGCAATTGGACTCACTCTTGATGAAATCAAAAATGATATTACGGTCACCACACCCGCTTCCTTTGAACCAACAATCGATTATGTCGTAACGAAAATTCCACGGTTCAATTTCGAAAAATTCCGCGGTGCTGATACAACACTCACTACCCAAATGAAATCGGTTGGTGAAGTTATGGCCGTCGGCCGCACATTTCAAGAATCGATGCAAAAAGCGTTGCGCGGTTTAGAACTCGGATTGACAGGATTTGGCAGCGTAAAATCGAGACAGAAAGCCGATTTCTGGGAATGGCGCCGCCGCCTTTCCATGGCCTCCCACCATCGCATCACCGATATTTATGGAGCCCTTATTGCCGGAATTTCTCCTTCTGAAATTCAAGAGTTAACCAATATCGACAATTGGTTCCTGGACAACCTGTTTGAAATATTTGAAGAGAGTGAGGAAGTAAAGGCTAAGGTTAAAACGGTTGGTGATTTTGACAGAGACTACATGCAGCACTTAAAGCGCATGGGATTTGGTGATGCGCAGTTAGCCTCTTTAATCGGCGCTACTGAAAATGAAGTATACGAACACAGAAAACGTTTGAATCTTTTTCCCGTCTACAAAATGATTGATACGTGTGCTGCCGAATTCAGTGCGAGCACACCATATATGTATTCAACTTATGATGAAGAAACAGAAGTGCCGCCGGCAGAACGACCTCGCATCCTTATATTGGGTGGCGGGCCGAATCGAATTGGTCAGGGCATCGAATTCGATTATTGTTGCGTGCATGCTAGCAAAGCCTTACGGGAGCTTAACTACGAATCGGTCATGGTGAATTCCAATCCTGAAACGGTTTCTACAGATTACGATGTCTCAAGCCGGCTCTATTTCGAACCGCTGACTTTGGAAGATGTAACTAACATAGCCCTTGTCGAAAAGCCGGAAGGAATTATTGTGCAACTCGGTGGTCAAACACCGCTCAAATTGGCTAAGGGACTGGAAGCACGTGGATTCAAAATATTAGGTACATCACCGGAATCGATCGACATAGCAGAAGATCGCGGCCGGTTCGGTAAGCTTGTCGAAAAGTTGGGATTGCGGCAACCGGCTGGTGCCGGTGCTCGTTCACCGGAAGAAGCACTCGCTGTAGCGGCTAGCGTTGGTTATCCCGTCCTGGTAAGACCAAGTTATGTACTGGGTGGCCGAGCGATGGAAATCATTTATGCTCAGGAAGAATTGCAGCGTTGGTTGCAAACCGGATTTAGTGCTACCAGTGACAATACTGTTTTGATCGATCAATTTTTAGAAAATGCAATTGAGATTGACGTAGATGCAATTTCAGATGGTCGCGCTACCGTGATTGCAGGAATTATGGAACACGTTGAACAAGCGGGTATCCACTCAGGAGACTCCACCTGCGTTCTACCTACTCAATCTATTCCACTTAGTGTCGTTGAAGAAATTCGGCGCGCTACTGATGCTCTTGCCAAAGAACTGAAAGTGGTTGGTTTGATGAACATCCAATTTGCGCTGCAACAAGATGATCTCTACATTTTGGAAGTTAATCCGCGCGCCAGCCGCACCATCCCATTTGTATCGAAAGCTACGGGCGTACCGTGGGCTAAGATAGCAGCACAGGTCATGACAGGCCGCACTCTTTCGGAACTCGGCGTCTCGCCACGACTTTTGCCCCCGCACGTTGCCGTTAAATCGGTAGTTATTCCATTTAAACGTTTCCCTGGTGCGGAAATATCTCTCGGACCAGAAATGCGCTCAACCGGTGAGGTGATGGGGATCGCTTCTCAATTCGGTCTTGCCTTTGCAAAGGCGCAATTGGGAGCAGGACAAATATTGCCGACCGCCGGCCGGACGTTCATAAGTGTTTCCGATATCCACAAGAGTGATGTCGTATCGATTGCTCAAAGTCTCTATCATCTCGGCTTTGAACTCGTAGCAACACGTGGTACGGCTAATGCCATCAAGTCCGGTGGCATACCGGTTATTGTCGTAAACAAAGTATCGGAAGGCAGACCAAACCTTGTCGATCGCATCAAAAACGGTGAGATCCAGCTCGTTATAAACATCCCTTCCGGGCGAACTGCTCGCGATGACGATCAACTCATTAGAAGAGCCTCGATCAATTACAACGTGCCGGTTGTGACGACAATTTCAGGAGCGCGCGCGACGGCTGCCGCCATAGCCGCTCTGCAAAACGGCTCGCTTGCCGTAAAGAGTTTGCAGGACTATCACAGCAAGATTTCGGCTAAAGAAACGTCCGGTCAATATCGGACCCCAACTCTGTTGTAGTAGGTGCCAGCTCAGATTTATCTCAGCCCCTAAAAGGGCTTGGCAATGCCCTTCCTACGTTATAATGCCATTCTCCTGGCAGTGAGGATGAGGCTATGTCTCTAGATTTAGCGCGTTATATCGACCATACGCTGTTGAAGCCAACAGCGACAAGCGCCGAAGTGACTAAACTTTGTACGGAAGCGAAGGACAACGGCTTTTTTGCTGTTTGCGTTAATCCTGTCCACGTGCGGCAGGCGGTTCGGGAACTGTCATCGAGTCCGACGTTAGTCGCTACCACGATCGGTTTTCCGCTTGGAGCAAACTTAACCGATATTAAGATTGCCGAAGCTCAAAAGGCACTTTCGGAAGGAGCCGAAGAGCTGGATATGGTTATCAATATAGGAGCGCTGAAAGAAAACAATCTTGACTACGTGCGCTCCGAAATTGAATCGATCGTTCGGGCGGCCGGTAAGCATGTCGTGAAGGTCATAATCGAATGCGACGTTCTTACAAAGGAAGAAAAAGTAATTGCTACTGAGCAATGCGTTCTAGCCGGCGCCGCTTTCGTCAAAACATCGACCGGTTTCATCAAAGATGGTGTCGGTGCAACAGTAGAAGACGTCATGCTCTTCAAAGAAGTAATTGGTGTCAGGCCGGTAAAAATTAAAGCAAGCGGC
>CAJCIF010000481.1 GCA_903970355.1 Actinomycetota bacterium | reverse complement strand
ATTTATAAACCCACGCTCTACCCAAGTCGGTATCACTTCGTGGAGATTCTTGCAAAAAGCGGGCGATTTTTCGAGAGACATGGTTGAACCCTTCTTTGGTCACTAGCATCTACTAAGAGCTTAGATAACTTAAGGGTGCTATTGAAGGTCAATAGATCAGTTGCGAAATTGTCTCCATTTTCGCATTCCGGCAACAAACAATAAGGTCATCAATGCGGTCAATACTATTGCCGTCAAGTCATGCGGCAAAAAGAAATTGGCTAACCAGCTCACAATTGGAAAACATAGCCAGGTCAAAATCCAAAGGCGGTCTTTTTGGATTGATTCACCCGTAAGCGGTAACGTCACAGTCAGGAGCGGGCAGATAGCCAGGAACAAACAATCGTACATATGAGTGTGCGGGCTAACAAGTAAACTAGTAATGATGGTTATGCAATAGGCCCAATTTTTGCATTGCTCGCTGTTCGCTTGAGGAACACGCACCGTCCGATACCAGATCCAAGAAACAAAAACCAACGAAACTATTTCAGCAACTAATGCAATGTGCAGGTTTACATCTGCTGGAAAAAAATGCGTCAAAAGACCTCGCAAACCAACCATTAAATAGAAATGCGCAGAGGGATCTTCCTTCTTCGCATCATTGCTAAGGACAGCAGCCGGATAGCTAAATATGCTATGCCAACCAATAAAAAATGAAGCCCATACCATTAGCACTAAACCAGTCGCTACAAATGAAAGGAAGAGCTTCCATCTTTTCTCAAACAGAACCGGAATCAACAGCATTAAGGAGTAGTTGAACTTCAAAGTGGTAAGAGCAAGCATGATGCCCGCTCCAATATCTTTGCGTTCGATTGCCCACCACAAATAAAGGCATATCAAGCCCAGAATAAAGTAGTCGAGTTGTCCATGCCAGATCGAAAGGTAAGCGGGCAAAGAACTGAGTATGCCCATTATCATGTATGCCGATTCCTTCGCTTGCATCTTCCGAAAGTCTCGACAAAAGCGATATAAAACAATGATGCAAAAAATAAAACTAAATGTGCACCAGCTGACATACGCCCAGTTATAAGACATCAAGCCGATCGGTATCATCATCGGAAACATAAACGGAACCTGGTTGTTATAAAACAGGTCGTCCGTGTGATAGGGCTTTATAAGATTGTTTGTCCAATCAAGTTGTGCTTGCGGATCGTAGGCTCGGGGAGCTAACTCCTTTGATAAAGCAAACTGACCGGATTCGTAGTAATGATAGAAATCAATTAGATCTGCCGATTGTTTTTCCGGACGCAGGAACCACTTTGGTTCATAGATTGGTCTTGCAATTAGATAGAGCATGCAAAGCTGCGTGAAAAGGAAAAATCCAAAAAACAAGCATTTGAGAGCAAACAACGGATACCGATGCATTCGTTCTTCACGCAATGCCATCAGATTTCACGTTCACTCGCTTCCACTACTCGAATTTCTGGAGCCGAATAAATTTCTTTAGGAACATTGCGTTCATAACGTGTCGGCAAGTTCGTAAATGCTGTGGCGTTATCAACAAACAGATTGAATCTCACGAGATGAAATAGGGCAGCTACGCCATCTTTCCAATTGATTTTCTTGCCTTGTAAGCGAGTGCGCGGATAATAAGCGATCGGCAATTCGTGAATGCGTGCCGATGTTTTAGCAATATAGGCAGTCATCTCTACCTCAATACCAAATCGATTTGAGGTGAGGTTCATGGACTTAATTAGATCTGCGCGAAACAGCTTATAACAAGTCTCCATGTCCGTCAGGTAGATTCCGGAAAGCAAATTGCTTAACACAGTCAAAAATCGATTTACAAAGTAGTGATATGTTCGATGCACCTGCGGACTATTCTTTTTAAAACGACTGCCGTAAACCACATCACATCGATTTTCAATTAATGGCTTAACCAGGTTGCTTATGTCGTGAGGATCGTATTCGAAATCTGCATCTTGAATAACGATCAAATCGCCAGTCGCTTCTTTTATACCGGTTATAACGGCAGCCCCTTTGCCGGCATTTTGCTTCTTATCGATAAATCGAAAGTTGAATTGATTTTGCAGATTTTTCAAAATCAGCGGTGTTCGGTCGCTCGAACCGTCATCTATAAAGATGAACTCGTGCTCGATGCCGAAGGGCACCTTCATGATGTAGTTAACGAAATCGGAGACGTGCCTTTCTTCGTTGTAAACGGGCACTATTATGCTTAATTTCATGGGCTCAAGGAATTGCTAATCGCTCCTACGTATACCACTAGCCTGATTTGCCTGTAAATACGCGATGTCGATGCGTGGGTAGGGCTGTAGACCTTATTGCCATATTAAATTTATCGGATAATATGCTCTATAATGTTAGACATAGTCTATACTTAGATTGAAATTCAGGGAGATAACGAAATGGCTCATGATGTTTTGGTCATAGGTACCAGTTTGAATCCAGAAAGCCGCAGCCGTGTCCTGGCAAAAGCTGCCTTTACTGAACTGGCGAAGAAGACTTCTGTTCAATTTCTAGATCTGGCGGACTACCAATTGCCGATTTGCGACGGAGATTCTGCCTACGCTGCCCCAGGAGTGAGTGAGATCACCGCGATCATCAAAGACAGTAAAGCAATACTGTTAGCGGTGCCCATTTACAATTTCGCAGGTTCGGCCGCCGCTAAAAACCTGATCGAACTAACCGGCAGTGCCTGGGAAGATAAGATTGTTGGATTCCTCTGCGCGGCAGGGGGCAAGAGCAGTTACATGTCGATCATGGGACTAGCAAACAGTTTGATGTTGGATTTCCGCTGCGTTATCAATCCACGTTTCGTTTATGCCGACGGTTCCGCTTTTGATGGTGATGCTGTTACAGATAAAAAGATAATTGCCCGCATTGAAGAACTAGTTGCCAGCACAATTAAACTGGCAGGCATTCGCGAAGAAGTACGCACCTGATTTAAGTACGAAGTTTGTAGCCGATGCGCGGCACCGTTTGAATAATGGACTTATCTTCGTTGTCGCTGCCGTCAATTTTCTTTCGCAAGCGCTTCAAACATGTGCGAACTGCATCCGGAGTGGCTTCGCTTTCCGAATGCCAAATTCGTTGTAACAACGCATCACTGCTGAATACTTCTTCCGGATGCCGCATAAAAAATTCAAGCATCTGAAATTCTCTCGGCAACAGATGAATCTCTTCACCATTTTTAGTGACCTTATGCTTTGTGGGATCGAGCTCAAGATCTTTTGCGGTTAAGACATTGCTCGTTGCTTTAGATGAACGTCTGAGCAGCGCTCTAATTCTCGCTGAAAGCTCTTTCACACTGAAAGGTTTGGTGAGGTAGTCATCTGCTCCCGTATCCAAACCGGTTTCCTTATCAGTCACCGTATTCATGCCGGTAAGCATCAGAATCGGGGTTGTGCCACCGTCAGAACGATGCTCTCGCAGGATTTCAAGACCAGTCATTTCAGGCAATTGTCGATCGAGAATAACGACATCGAAACTGCCAAGCTTCAACCGTTCCATGCCTGTCTTGCCATTGTGGACAACTTCCACGTTATGGCGCTCGAAAGTGAGCCATTCAACGACCATTTCAGCCAGGCTCGTATCATCTTCAACAAAGAGTATTTTCGCCATAATCTCATCGCCAGGGTAGGTGCTTTAAATATACCCTGCCGGAGCACTGCCTCTTTATTGGCAAGCCATTGCTCACAAAGGTTTTAAATACATGGCCGGGCGGGATATTATCATGCAGTCGGCGGTCCGGCAGTCAAAACATGCAGTTAAATTTGAGCCTATCTCAAAAGGGTATAGTCCTGGTTTCAATTCCGCTCGTATTCGAGCTTATATTTCTTGGCGCCCTTGCTTATCTGCAAACGATGGCAGAACAAGAAACGACCAGAGCCTTACATGCCGCTGCCGTAAGTGATGCCACCAATCAACTTGTGCGCGATTTTTTCAATTTGGCTGCCGTAAGTCGGGGTGAACTGGTAAATACATTCGGCACAGGCAACTATGAAAAACAAGCCACCAAACTGCGCAGTGATATTACTGTTCT
Source organism: Actinomycetota bacterium (assembly GCA_903970355.1). Taxonomy (GTDB): domain Bacteria; phylum Cyanobacteriota; class Vampirovibrionia; order Obscuribacterales; family Obscuribacteraceae; genus CAJCIF01. Next base: position 509 of record CAJCIF010000481.1, on the reverse strand, counting down.
TCGAGAAGCGGTCAAAGATAATCCCGAACAAACAAAAATAGTGGACCGCACGTCTCAGGCAGCGGAAGACGCATACGAAGAAATCGAAAAATTACGCAAATACTATGAGGCTGGCGAAACTTACAAAGCGCTCGATGAAATGAATGCCGCCAAGCCAAGAGTCCGAAACTATATCAAAACGGCTTTGTCATCCGACCTGATTTTTATGGCCGAGAAAGAAAAAGCGATATTGCAAAAAAGTACTGAATCTCAAGCGAAGTTCCGCCAACAGATCAAAGTAGCACTGATTAGCGGTGTCATTCTCAACATCATTCTCACAATTGGTGTTGCACTGGCATTTAGCAAAAATATTGTGCGCCGCCTGCAACTATTGGTTGATAACAGTTATCGCTTAGCCAGCAATCTCCCGCTCAATAAGCCAATCGGTGGCGGGGATGAGATAAGCACTGTCGATACATCGTTCCACACGATGGCAGAAGAACTTAATGAAGCTCAACGGAAAGAGCGAG
>CAJCIF010000480.1 GCA_903970355.1 Actinomycetota bacterium | reverse complement strand
AATAAATACGGGAGATCTGCCCGCCGCTCCAAATGCAAAAACGAACGGGCATCCAGAATCGACGGGACCGGAAGAAGAATCAATAAATTCGAATCGGCCACAGCGCTCGAATGCTCTTTCGAAGCTAGGCAAAAGTCGATTTGCAACCGGCACAAAAGCGTCTTTGCAAGACCAGGAATCACTCAATCATGAGCATGCCCAGGCTTATTTTGCAGCAGGCGACAAAAGCAAACGTGCTGATCTGCGCGAATTGCGACATTGGGGCAACCGCTATCGCCAACGTCTCATGTTTGGAGGTATTACGGTTTGCATACTACTTGGTATCTGCATACTTGGTCTTGCTTTTGCCAGTGATTATTTGATTTCCCAGGCGATGCAGCAATGGAAAGTGAACAACCAAGTGGCAGCAAGAAGATACTTCGACCAAGCGATCATGCTTGCGCCAAACTCACTAACAGCCCGCACGAAAAGGGCTCGATTCAATCTTGAAACGAATCATTTGAATCTAGTTGATGCAGATTTGCGTTTGGTTTTGAGCAGAGAACCTGGAAATGCTGAAGCAATGCAAACGCAGGCAGAACTGGATTTACGCAAAAAGAATTGGCAGAAGGCTAATGACGAATATACAAAATTATTGGCAATGCCCGTTAAAACGCAGCAAGCAAAGTACTTAGCGGCGCGCGCTTCAGCCAGGATGGAATTGGGTGAATTCAAAGATGCCATGCAAGACTACTCAACGGCCTTGTCCATGGAACCGGATAATCTAAATTACTTGAAAGGCTACGGATTTGGTTTGGCTGCAACGAATCAATTTGAAAAGGCTGCCAACACACTGGATACAGTGCTAAGTAAAGACCCGACTTGTCAGGATGCCCTGGTAAAAAGAGCCTGGTGCCTGATCAATCTGGACAGTTTTTATCAAGCTAGTGAATGCTTGGACAAGGCTAAAGAATTGTCTCCCGGCAATCCTCAGATTTATGTCTGTTTAGGAGAGTTAGCTCTCAAACAAGGTGAACTCGCTAAAGCAGAAGACTCTTTCAATAAAGCGCTGGAACTTGATGCAAAAACGGTTTCGGCTTACGACGGCAAGGCACGCCTTGCTCATCAGCAGAAAGACATTAATGCCGAATATGAGAACAGCAAGAAGGCATTTGATCTCTCAGGTAAGAAGACAATGCCGGATCTTCTTCGCATGGCTAAACTTGCTGAAGCTGATGCGAAATATGATGATGCCGTCAAATTCTATACAACAGCGCTCACAATCAGTCCAAGCAACATAGACATCTATGCAAAACGCGCCGCTTCAAATGAAAAGCTCGGTCAGTATGTACAAGCGCTTAAAGACTACGACAAAGTAGTTTCCCTTAGTCCGACTGCAAAATCAATTACGGATAGGGCCTATAGCAACTGGCAGGCGGGTAGTCGCAAAAGCGCTGAATATGATTTCGAAACAGCAATTGGGCGTGAACCGCATAATTACTATCCCTATTTCAAGCGGGGATTGTGTTATTTTCAGGAGCACGAATATAAAAACGCAATGATTGATTTCAACAACGCATTGCGCTTAAAGCCTGATTCTGAGGAAGTGCGTCAGTACGTGCAGAAGACAGCGCCCTATGAAAAAGCCAGTAATGTCGAGGAAATCATTCAAAAACCGGTAGCTAACGACAAGGCTTTACAGGCAAAAATTGCACATATGAATCTTGCCAACCTGCTTAAACTAGGCTACGAACAATATTCATCAGGAAACCTTGATGAAGCCACAATTGTCCTCAAACAAGCAGTTAGAACCGATCCTAACGATGAAACGGCCCGCCGCTACCTTGCCCATGCGCTGCACGAACAAAGACGTGATTCTGAAGCGGCCGAACAAATTAAAGCTCTCCAGTCACTGAAATCTTTGCATGCTGATGAACAAGTTTTTGCTGGTGAAGTTTTGAAGAATGCCGGCCAAACTTCAGAGGCACTTGCTATTTTTCAAAAGCTTGTCGGTGAAGATCCAACCAATCTAAAGGCTTTGAAAGGGCTAGCCGAAACCTATGCACGCGGAGGCCAGCCTGAACAAGGCAAGAGGCTTATCACGGATGCAATCTCAAAATGCAAATCAGATGCTGAAAAGGATGAGCTCACTGCTATATTGAAGGGGCTTTAATTTAAGGAGAGCAATGAGCACGAGCGATCCAAGAGATAAATTTGGTTCGATCAAAGGCATCATGGCGCTCATGGCGTTCACGATCGTCATAGCTTTTGCATGCATTATTTCTGCCGAACGGTTTATCTGGCAGATGGACGACAATAGATCGCTAATTCAAGAGCAACAACAATTGTTCGTTTTACGGAACCTGCTTGCAAGAGTAGAAGAACTGACGTTATTTGAGCAGATTTATGCCCACACTCAGGATAAAGAAGTGCGGCAGCGCAAAGACGAAACCGTTAATAATTTATTGTCTCTCAGTCTTGCTTTAGGAGTAGCACCGGGACGAGAAGATCGTTTTTCCCAGTATCGTCAAGGTATCAATTCCAACGTTCAAAACAGAATCGCACTCGATAAGGACTTTTATGCTCGCATCGATTCTCACACACTCACAGATATCGATTCGGAGCTTGCCAAAACTGTCACCGCATCTAAGACAATCGAAGACACGATTGCAAATTTTCAATCCGGCATAGATAGGGTTCGTGAGGGACACGATTCAGAAATGAAATTGGCTCGTGCCATTGTCGATCAAATTTTGACATTGTTATGGATGTTTGTCGTGGTTGCTGGCACCATGCTTGCCCGTCAAGCCTATGTATATGTGACGGAAAAGCGCAAAATGGAGAGTCTGGTGCGTGGTGCCGAATCTCGATTTCGGGAAGCGGAACGAAGTTCTGAAGAAAAGGCGGCTCGTCTGGGAGCTATCTTTGAAACGGCACCGGTCGGAATCGTTACCATGGGTAGCGATGGCAAAATAGAATCTTCCAACAATGCCATGTTGAATATATTCGGTTACGCTGAAAGCGAATTGGTTAGTCAAAGTTTCGCATTACTCGTTCCGAATTTTATGGATGTAGTCTCGTCTTTGCATAAGACTGAGAATTCAATGGTTGTGCACCACATTACTGATACCACCGCGTTACGTAAAGGTGGAGAGAAATTTCACATTCAACTCGCTTTGAGTTTACTGGCATTGCCTTCAGGACCACTTGTGATCGGGGTAATCGATGATATTACGCCGCGCGAAGAAGCGCAGCGAAAAATCCGCGACTTCTATAGCACCGTATCCCATGAATTGCGGACTCCCCTCACTTCGATTAGAACAGCATTGAGCCTCATGGATGCGTATGATGAGGAACAGCAGAATCCCAAAATGACACCTGTGCTTGATATTGCGCAGGCGGAGCTAGATCGCCTGATCCGGCTGATTAACGATATGCTCGATATTAGAAAGATTGAGGAAGGCAAGTTAGTTTTGCGTCTCGCCAAAATTTCGGTGGAGACTCTGGTTCAAAGGGCAACCGATGGTTTGCAAGCCCTTGGCTCTGCCTCCAACATTCAGATGGAATCTTTCTTGAAATACAAAGGCAAAATTGTTTGCGATGAAGATCGCATTATCCAGATCCTCACTAACCTTCTGTCGAATGCGATCAAGTTCTCAGCTGCTAACACCACCGTACGGTTAGAGGTGGAAAAAGTTGATAATGATTGCCTTTTCTCAGTATTTGATACTGGTCCTGGTATATCCGATGAAAACCTGGACAGGCTTTTCCGCAAGTACGAACAGCTGAGTTTATATGATGGCAAGGAGAGAGCCGGTACGGGTCTTGGTCTGGCCATTGCCAAAGCAATTACCGAAGAGCACCACGGTTCAATTGGTGTTGATAACACTGTGAAGGTGGGAAGCCGATTTTGGTTTAGAATACCGATCGAACCGATTGAAGCTGAAGAGAAACCTCTTGAAGAGCAGTTGGACCAACTGGCAAGCGTTAGTGGAGAGAAAACTCTTAAGCGATGAAGACTGAACTAGGGACTGCAAAAGAAATCTCAGAGGGTGCGGTTTCGCAGAAGAGAATTCTCTGGCATTCTCCAATCATAAAGCTATTTGCCGCGGTAACCGTTCTCAAAATTGCCCTTATGGTTGTATTCTCATCGGGCTATCAAAAGGATTTGTTTGAGCCTTTCTTACGGCACTACTTCATATACTTCGACAATCCATGGGATTATTTCCTCAGTCATTCAGAGGCAAAGGACTGGTTTCCCTATCAGCCAGTAATGCTATATGTGCTTGCTTTCTTTTGTCTGCCTCTCAAAAAAATAGGGTGGGACAATTCTTTTGCCGTGAATTTTTTCCTGAAGCTTCCTACTTTAGTGAGCGATATCACAATCACCTGGCTGCTGTGCAAAACATTTCCCGGAAAGCTAAAGAGCGTTCTTTGGTACTACTATCTCTCACCGATTATTATGTACGCGTGCTACATGCACTCGCAGCTGGATCTTATTCCAACAGCCATGCTATTTGGCACCACTTATTTCATTCAGAAAAATGCTCTCGTAAAGGCAGCCATATTAGCCGGCATTTCGCTTGCCACCAAAGCGCATATTTTTGCGGCTTGCCCTCTATTTTTTGCGTACATCTGGCGAAATAAGCGCTTGCCGCTTGCTTCTTCTTTTGTGATCGGGGCTATACTTACCGGCCTGTTTCTGATTTATCCTTACCTCGACTCTCCAGGATTTCGAGAGCTTGTTCTAAATAATCCTAAACAACACACCATATTTGATGCCCAAATTGATTTTGGAGAAACTAAGCTCTATTTGGCGGTCTTTGGGGTGATGATTGTCTATGGCCGTTTCTTGCTCTATCCGAAAATCAATGTTGATTTGTTGGATTCGTTTTTAACGATCGTTTTTTCGGTCCTTGTTCTATCAATCGTTCCGGCTCCCGGTTGGTATGTATGGATGGTTCCGTTTTTAACCGTATTCCTCATCAAATACGGCAACCGAGAAAAGCGTCTTATTGTTTCTTGTTCGGCTTTATATATTTGCTATCTCGTTTATTTTCTTTTCTTTCATCGTTTCGATCATACGGACTTACTATTTTTGGGAATTCCCAATCCGTACCATATCGAAAACACGACGCTCACTTCCATTGCTTTCACCATTTTGGAAGCATCGTTGTTGATCAACATCGTTCTTTTCTATCGTTCCGGAGTGAAAAGCAATTCTATTTACAAGCGGGATCGCGCCATTGTTATAGGTATTGGTGGCGACAGTGGTTCAGGAAAATCAACTCTATTGCAAGACCTCAAGCAACTCTTGCACGATAAGGTGGTAGAGGTTGAAGGTGATGCCGATCATAAATGGTCGAGAGATGACGAACACTGGCAGTCACTTACCCATCTCGATCCGAAAGCTAATTTTTTGCATCGCCAGGCCGAGACTCTTCTCAATCTCAAAAGAGGCGAAAGCGTTGCACGAGTCGATTACGACCATGGAACAGGGAAATTTACTCATGCTAAAGCCATTCACCCCAACGATTTTATAGTCGTTTCCGGTCTGCACACCTTTTATATTCCGAAATCGAGAAAGATCATCGACTTGAAAATCTTTATGGATCCAGATGGTCCAATCAAGCATCATTGGAAAATGTGCCGCGACGTTAGCCAGCGAAACTACACACAACAACAAGTCGCCGCACAAATGAACAGGCGCAGAAACGACTTCGATCGGTTTATTTCTCCTCAAAGGGACTTTGCGGATATTGCCATCTCTTACTTTTCACCAGACTCTTTTGATGCCAATGATGTTGGTGCAAGTCCAAATCTACAGCTCAAACTTTCACTTAGCTCCAGTATCGAACTTGAAGAACTTCTGCACGAACTTACTAACAGTGGCTGTCTTGCATATTGGGATTACAACGAAGATTTGGCCCGGCAAGATCTAGTTCTTTCGAGACCGTTACCTCTTGAATTGCTCGACAAGTATGCCAACGAGATGGTTCCAAACTTAGAAGAGCTCGTAGGCACATCTATAAATTGGATGGAGGGCTATCGCGGATTTGTTCAGCTAATGGTGTTGATTGCCCTTAGCGAATTGCGCCAGGAAAAGGAAGATGTTCATGAGGTTTAAGGGCATCCTGCTTGATTTAGACAACACAGTCTACGCCTATACCGATTGTCATGAACCAGCCCTAGATGCCAGCCTAAAGCATCTGTCAACGATATCCGGTTTGGATCATGATTCTCTCAACCAAATGTATGACGTAGCCCGCGACAAAGTGAAACAAAAAACAAAGGGAACTGCTGCATCACACAGCCGATTTCTCTATTTCCAGCGTATGTGCGAAATGCTCGATCAAGCACCATACGAACTAGCCCCTAATTTGGATAATCTCTATTGGTCCACATACATGGACTACATGGTTTTTAGACCACATTTTGCAGATTTTCTGGATGCGATAAAACCGATGCCGATTGCCATAGTTACGGACATGACGGCAGATTGGCAGTTGAAGAAGATCGTTCGTTTGGGATTACAAGAGCATATTACTGCTGTTGTGACTAGCGAAGAAGCCGGTCATGATAAACCACATCCGGATATCTTTGCTCTTGCAGCCGACAAGCTAAGCACAGAACCTGGTTCACTCTGTATGATTGGTGACAGCTGGGAAAAGGATATTCTGGGAGCATTGCAATTTAACATGCACTGTTTTTGGCTCAAGGAAGAAACAAAAGCAGATCTGAACCAATTGCAGAGCTTCGAGCCGAACCAACAGGAATTGGTTCACGAATTCAAGAGTTTCAAAAATTTGATCGGTCAGGTTGCCGCAGTTGTCTGATTTATCTGAACTCATAAAATTGTCACGCCTTGCCGGGGAACGGTTCGATCTCGTGCAGGCAGGAGGTGGGAATAGTTCCACCAAATTATCCGATGGCAAAATTTATGTAAAAGCATCCGGTATTGCTTTGGGAGATGTAAAAGGGGAAAGCGATTTTTGCCAGTTGGACTGGCAGCCTCTTCTTAAGTTTGTGCAAGATGCCGATCTAAACATGGAAACGCGTCAGCTTGAAAGCGCCGCTGCCGAGGTGACAAAAGCAGCCATCCAAAGCGCTGGCAGGCGCCCTTCAATTGAAGTTCTGATGCATTGTCTTTTTGGTCCTTTTACCTTGCACACCCATCCGATTGTTTCGAACATCGTCACTTGCAGAGAGGGATGGCAGCCCATTATAAAGGAACATTTCCAATCGGCAATTCTGGTTGGCTACAAAACACCAGGTGCACCACTGGCGGTTGCTATTAATCAAGCACTCAAATCGGCCGGTTGGCAAACTGGTGACAGCGCCCTTGTATTTTTGGAGAATCATGGATTGATTGTGTCGGCACAGACCATAGAAGAAGTGATGGAACTAACCGACGAAGTTGTCTCAAAGATTGAAAATGAGCTTGGCCTGGATTTTAAAACGTACCGTCTCACCAACTATGTTTCGGACATCATCGGTACTGTGACGGGCAACCGGCCTATTGCTTTCTTGTCTCAAGATAGTGTTCTAGCAGATTTGCTCGTCAATCAAGAAGAGGTTTTCAGGGCAAGCCCTGCTTTACCAGATCAGCTCGTTTATTGTGGACCCAGTGCACTTTATCTTAGTGTGAATGAAAAAGAAAAAGCTGTCGCGCAAGTGCGAACATATTTAGAAGCAAACGGTGCGCCTCCGCAGGTGGTGGTAACGCTTTTTGAAAATAAGAAGCACTTATTGATGATCGGACCAACCATTCGAAAATGCCGGGAAATCGAAGAAGTTCTTAAATCGCACGCTCAGATTCTTGCGGCCAAGACACCTTCAAAACCGATAAAACCCCTTGAACACAAAGAACTAGCTCACCTTGCCAATTGGGATGCTGAAAAATATAGAAAGAACCTATGAGTGTGCATGTCGTAATTCCGATGTCCGGTGCCGGCGAGAGATTTGCTCGAGCCGGTTATAAGTTACCAAAGCCACTCATTGAAGTTGACGGCAATCCGATCATCAAATATGTCGTTGAAATGTTCGGCGCTACTGACCGCTTCACATTTATATGCAATGAGCAGCATCTTGCCGAAACTAATCTTTCAAAAGTACTGAAAGATCTGGTTCCAACTGCCGAGCTATGCCCGATTGCTCCTCATAAAAAAGGCCCTGTCTATGCGGTTTCGCAGTGCTATGACCGCATAAAAAAGGATGAAGAGATAATCGTCAATTACTGCGATTTTTACTCTTATTGGGACTATCCCGGATTTTTGGCTCACACTCGCAATCGTAATGCGGCCGGAGCAATTCCAGCGTATCGAGGATTTCATCCGCATATGTTAGGCAGTGACAACTATGCGTTCATGAAAGATGAAGGTCAATGGCTCGAAGCGATCCAGGAAAAAAAGCCTTTCACCGAAAACCGTATGCAGGAATTCGCTTCAAACGGAACTTACTATTTTGCCAAAGGCTTGTATGTACATAAGTACTTCGATCAGTTAATGGCAGAGAACATTCAGGTTAATGGCGAGTTTTATGTCAGCATGGTTTACAACTTATTGGTACAAGATGGCCTGCCAGTTTCTATTTTTGAGATCCAGCATATGTTGCAGTGGGGCACTCCAACTGATCTGGAGGAATATCAAGCCTGGTCAGACTATTTTGCCAAGCTCGTTAAGCAGCAAAACAATAGTGTCGACTTTGCCGACATTGCTCTCATTCCCATGGCCGGTAGAGGCATTCGTTTTGCCAATGAAGGGTATAGCCAACCTAAACCGCTCATTCCGGTCAGTGGGAAGCCGATGGTAGTACAAGCCACTCGTAGTTTACCGCCGGCAAAGAGATTTATTTTTGTGGCTCTGCAAGAACATCTGGTGGAGAGTGAACTCGAAAATGTTTTGAAAACGGAGTTTTCCAATGCCACCGTGGTACCGCTAAAGGAAGTGACGGAAGGGCAAGCAATCACTTGCGCTCTCGGTTTAGAGCGTGCAATTCCAGCCGTAAACCCGGACGATTCTTTGCTGATTGGAGCATGCGACAATGCGATGCTCTATAACAAAGAAAAATTTTCTCAACTGCTCAAAGATGAAAGTATTGAAGTAGCCGCTTTCAGTTTTCGAAATCATCCTTCTAGTGCGCGGCGTCCTAAAATGTACAGTTGGCTAAAAGTTGATGATCCCGAAAGCCAGTTTCCAAATATCATTTCTGCGTCCATGAAGCAACCCATTTCAGAAAACCCCAGGAAAGATCACGCTGTGGTGGGTGCTTTCTTCTTTCGCAAGGTGTCGACTTTCTTTAAAGCCCTTACCCTTCTAAAAGAGAAGGATTTGCGGGTGAACGGAGAATTTTACGCGGACAGTTTGGTTGATATGGCAATAGAACTTGGCTATCGTTCGGTTGCATTTGAAATTGACGAATACATTGGATTTGGCACTCCTGATGATCTAAGAACGTTTGAATATTGGCAGTCATTTTTTCACAAGTGCTCCTGGCACCCCTATAAGATTGAGAAGGATACAACGGCAGAAGCGAACAACCAGGAGCTCGTAAACAAAGTGAACGTTTTACAAGTTCAGCAATTTATCTAGCGCTATCTAAACCTATGCCAGAGAAAACTCCGATTCGATTGACAGTAGTGATACCATGCTATAACGAAGCAGCTAATATTCCTTTGTTATTGGAACGATTTCGTGGTGCCACCATATCTGATGATATCGCCGTTCTCCTAGTAGACAACGGTTCAACCGATAGTTCTGCTGCCGTTTTACAAGAAAATCTCAAAGATTATCCTTTCGCTCAAACAATAAGAGTGCCTGTTAATCAAGGTTATGGTTACGGCATATTGCAAGGACTTCACCACTGCCAATCAGAATTTGTCGGTTGGACGCACGCTGATATGCAGACGGATCCACGAGACCTTGTCCGGGCTTTTGAAATTCTCAAGGATAACCAGTTTTCAGAACAAATCTATATAAAAGGAAAACGTCATGGCAGATCACATGGCGACAATTTATTCACATTGGGTATGAGCGTCTTTGAGTCAATTTATCTTGGAAAACCGCTTTGGGATATAAATGCCCAGCCCAATATTTTCGCCAGATCATTTTTCGAGCAATGGCAGAATCCGCCTTTCGATTTTGCCCTTGATTTATATGCTTATTTCATGGCTTGCAAAATGGATCTTAAGATTATTCGCTTCGATGTTTTGTTTCCCCCCAGGCAGCATGGGGTTTCCAGCTGGAATACGGGCTTACAATCCAAAGTTAAGTTCATCAAACGTACGTTAGAATTTAGTGTCAAGCTCAAAAAAACTCTCAACCAAAAGTAGAAAATCAAATGCACTTTATCGCTCATCGCATTAACAAATTGTCCGAGCTCGTTCAGCTTCCTCATCAATACGGAGCCGAGATTGACTTGCGGGATCGCGGCGAAAGACTCATTCTGCAGCACGATCCTTTTATTGATGGCGAAGATGCAGAACCATTTTTTGAAGCATACAAACATGGCACTCTCATTCTAAATGTGAAGAGTGAGCGCATTGAGTATCGGGTCAAAGAACTTCTAACAAAATTCGGCATAACTAACTATTTCTTTCTGGATTCGTCTTTGCCGATGATTGTGAAACTCAGTCGCGAAGGGGAAAACAAGCTTGCCATTCGCTATTCCGAGTATGAGACTATTGAAACTGTACTAGCCTTCAAAGGGAAGGTTGAGTGGGTTTGGATTGACTGTTTTTCCCGGCTGCCTCTCGACCGAGAGATATTCAAGACAATAAAAGATGCCGGGTTCCAAACCTGTTTGGTGTCACCTGAGCTACAAGGTCGAATCGAAGATATTGAGCCTTATAAGCAGCAATTGAAGCAAGAAGGAATTGAATTTGATGCGATCTGCACCAAACTAGCAAATATTCCTAAATGGCAAAACTGATTACTTAGTGACGGCTAGCAAGAGTTCTTCTGGTGTGAGGGCTCGCCATTTACCAATTGACAAATTGAGATCTTTAAGCTGCAAGCGTCCGATTGCTGTGCGAATCAATCGCACTGAGGGGCAGCCAACCGCTGCTGTCATTTTTCTCACTTGCCGATTGCGACCTTCCGTCATAACAAGACGCAGCCAGCAAGTTGTTGCGCCCTCGCGAACTGGAACGGGTTGCGGTTCAATATCGGGATCTTGAGAAAGCAGTTGCACCTCTGCCGGTGCGGATAATTTGCCTTCTATTTCCACACCATTCTGTAACTGTTCCACAGCTTCTTGCGAGGGAATGTTCTGAACTTGCACAAGGTAGGTACGCTTGTCGGTGTAGGCAGGATTAAGTAAGACTCTATTCAGGCTACCGTCATCAGACAATATCAGTAACCCCTCAGTGTCAAATTCAAGACGTGCAAGCGGCGTTATCTTGTCCGGCAACTGATATTTAGCAAGAGCGGAGATCTCCGGTGCGCGGGGCGTTGTGAAATCGCTAAGAACATTGTATGGTTTGTTAAACGCAATGTAGACGCACTTTGGGTCGGGTTGATAGTCCATCTGTGATTGTTCCCCAGAATAATACTGCTAGAAGTAACATCTATGTTGCAAGAGAAAAAGCCTGTTCATTATACAAACGCTTGGCAGCAAAGATCGAGCTACTTGGCTTGCACTAAATCAAAAAGCCTATGAAAACTGCATTTAGCAATCGAGAATTGATATTTCTTGGTGCAATTTGCTTGCTTAGTTTGGCTCTGCTTTTAATTGGTCTGAATGGTGCTTGTCCATTTTCATTAGAAACGGACGAGGTAGATTATGCACCACATGCAATATGGATGCTCAAGAAACCCACTCTCAACCCGGAATGGTTTACCAATCCGGCTTCTACTTTGTTCTACCCATTGCTCGCCTACTACTGGTTTTTGCACCACTTCTTCGGTAATCAGGTTATTGACCTGAGCAAAAACGAGCTCCGCATATGTTACGAGCAGATGGAGCTGCTTGTTAAATATCCGCGTTTTGTGAACGTCTTCTTTACTACAGCGACGCTGCCATTTCTCTATGCCATTGGAAGGACATGGTTAGGACGGGGGGCGGCGACTATTGCGACGATTCTCTATGGTGTTAGTCCGCTTGTAGTGAGATACGGCCAAATATTACGAACGGACACGTTCTCTTGCCTACTGATAGTGATTTGCATGTTCCTTATTTGCCACATATTGGCAAAACCTGCTCGCACTGCCTTATCAGTACTGGCCGCTCTGGTTACTGCCCTTGCTATATCAACGAGATATTTTTGTCTCGGACTAATAGTGCCTGTGTTGTTTGCCTACGTCTGGTTGGCAATAAAAGATAGACCCAGTGCTCGAAGGATACTCTTAAACTTAACCTCCTACCTTCTTTTGTCTGGTGTTCTCACATTTTGCTTTTCCCCCTTTGTGTTTCTTGATTATGGGCAGACGCTCAAGGATTTGCACTTTGAAGCGGCAAGCGAATTCGCTGAAATAACCGGACTCGGTTTTTTTGGCAATTTGGATTTTTACATTAGAACCGCAATGCCCAGGGCTCTTGGCATGCCGCTTGCGGTTGGCGCACTGGCGGGCATCGTGTTATTGGCGTTTGCGCCGTTGGGTCACGGCATG